>NZ_JTLF01000152.1:0-383 GCF_000798855.1 Enterobacter sp. ZOR0014
ATTGGTTTAGGCGATAGCGCTAAAAAAGCGGTCAGTAAAACAGAAGCATTAGTAAAAGCTAACCAAGCATTTGGTGGTACTGGCGAAAACCTTAAAGGTGTAGTTCAGTCTTACGGTCAAATGTCGGCAGCTGGTAAAGTTACGGCTGAAAATATTGGACAATTAACCGATAACAACACAGCTCTTGGTTCTTCTTTAAAAGACACTGTTATGAAAATGAACCCCTCATTACAGCAATACGGTTCTTTTAATGACGCTGTTTCAAAAGGCGCTGTTTCGATGGATATGCTCAACAAGGCTATGGAAAAAATGGCTAAAGGTTCGGGCGGTGGAATCAAAACTATTGGGGACGCGTGGGACAGCTTCAACGAAACAATGTCAAT
>NZ_JTLF01000113.1:0-13797 GCF_000798855.1 Enterobacter sp. ZOR0014
CACTGGTCCCAAACCAGTTGCGCTACCAAGCTGCGCTACTCGCCGAATGCGGAGCGCATCTTACTGCTGAGGTGCGCCCCCGTCAATCCCTTATTTTCAAAAAGCCATTCAACTGGCGATATTCTCGCCAGAGCAGCTACTGCGCGGCTTTTGCGGTGCTATCAGGGAGTTTACACCAGTTGTTGTTTTCGTTAATTCCACCATTTGGTGAGGTATAGCCGAGACAACCCATAATGGTGTCGTACAGTTCAACGTGGCGACGTGGCACCTTCATCTCCGCCTCTTTTTTCAGATGAGCAAACATTGCAGCTTTGTCAGGGTTTTCCAGATACTTATCCGACATCCACATAATCATCGGCACGCGGAACTGCTCCGGCGGTGCCAGCTTGCGCGGTGTACCGTGCAAATGCTCTTTCTCATTGATGGATTCACCGTGATCTGCCGCATAGATAACAATCGCTTTCTTGTCGCGCAGCTGGTCAATCACGCGGCTCAGGAAGGTATCAACATACAGTACCGAGTTATCGTAGGCATTGATCAGTTCCTGCTTGCTGCAGTCTTTATTAATACCGACGCACTCAGGTTGCCACTTTGCAAAGTCGCGCGTGTAACGTTGGTAATAGCTGTAATGTGACCCTTTTGTATGCAGAATGACGAGATGTTTGCCCTGCGGATGATTCTTCAGAGACTCAGACATCTCCTCAAGCAGCAGCATATCGTCGACGTTTTTACCGCGGTTGCGGGGCTCGGCGCCAATCTGCTCACGGTACGCGATGTTATCCGCCAGCGTATTGGTGTAGAACCACATCTCACTTTGCATAGCGAAGAGATCGGAGCTAAAACCAAGCTGCTTCAGCACAGCAAACACGTTTTGCTCTTTCAGCGTGCGTTGTGGGTTATCACTCGCACCGCCTTCACGCACAAACATACAGCGCAATGAGAGCTTCGTCGCGGTATCGCAAGAGTAGCCGCGATAGGCCACCAGGTTCTTTTCCTGAGCCAGTTTTGGTGTGGTATCACGGTCGTAACCGAGAATACCCATATGATCCCAGCGTGTTGTTTCACCGATAACAAACACGACGTAAGTATCATCCAGTCCGTCAGCAGGTGCCTGATAGGTGAATTTTTTTGTCGGGTTAATCAGCGATTTCACATCACTCGATTCGTCCGCCTGTGCCCAGGCATAAAGACCTAATGCCGAGAGCCAGTTAGACGGCAGATAAGAGTTAGCCACTACACCACCGTAGCTTGGCATATCAACGCCCGTCGCTTTTTCAATTCGTTTTTGCTGTTTTTCCATTAAGCGAATAGGCGCCCATACCAGCAGTCCGGCCAGCAAAACGACAACGATATTGCGTACCCGCTGTCCGCGCGTACGCAACTGGCGTAATAAGGTATAGCGGCAGGTATTACTCCAGATAAAGAAGAGCGGGATCAGGCAGGTTAACACCGTCCAGACGATAAAGCCTTTACCGACCACCTCTTTTGAAAGATCGATATCCGTGGTCATCACCGACGCCACGATACCGTACCCGATGACGACGTTCATGAACGTCATGTAATAGCTTGCGGCGGCAGAGATAATCACCACCAGCGAGGCCAGAATTTGCCAGGTACGTCGGCCAAAAAGTGAGAGCAGGCGTAACAGGAAGAAGGTTGCCAGAACGGAACCAAACACTTCAATCGCGGCAAAAATTCCATTTCTTACGGTGAGGTGTTCAAAATAACCTTCCACTCTTCTGAACAGCACCGCGCCATTCAGAAACAAACCGATATAGACAGCCAGCATCAGACACAATCGTTGCTGGGTAAGAGACCTAATATATTTCATGCAAACAACCCTGGGGGAAGGGGTATAAAGACCCGCCGAATCTCATCGAGAAAGCAGACAGAGTAAGTTGGTGCGAGAGAAACCGTTATCAGAAAGGTCCACAAGCGCGATAAGTAGACCACAGCGGGAAAGAAAAGTGGCAGCAGAGAATGTGATCGATGAAGATTTTTACAAAATAACAAGTCCGAAGGCAATGCAGAGATAAAAAAGAGGCCCTGCGGCCTCTCTTCATTAAATCAGGCATGCGCTTCTTTATAGACTTCACGCTGCGGCTGACGAATCGTCGTGGACAGTGCCAGCGAAATAATCAGCAAAGCAAATATCACGCAGAAGGTCACGTAGAACCCGCCGAACAGCGAGGCAATCAGCGAGCCGCAGATACTGCCGATCCCAAAGCCGAGATAGATAACCCCGTAGTTTTTCGCCAGGTTATTCAGCCCAAAGAACTCGCTTACCAGCGACGGGAAGACGGTAATGGTGCCGCCAAAGTTAAAGGCCACGCAGGCAATTGCTGCAAAGAATGTCGCTTCATTCAGCGGGGCGAACAGTAACGCCGCCATCCCCACCAGAGAGACCACCTGCCCTATCGTAATGACGCGGATACGGGCAATCTTGTCGGACAAGATCCCCAGCACCAGGCGACCAGACAGGTTGGCGATGGAAATAACCGTCACCGCATTCGCCGCGGTTGCCGCATCCAGTTTCACCATTCCCTGGGCGATATCTTTCGCCACGCCAATGACGTACAGACCACTCATGCAGGCCGTCAGGAACATCACCGCCAGCATCCAGTACTGCGGTTTGCGCATGGACTGCGCCAGCGTAAAGTCGTTCTCCACCACGCCGTTAACGGATTTCACTTCCTGCTGCGGGGCATCTTTCATCAGCGTGGCACCGAACAGAATCATCACCAGCACGATGGCACCCCAGATCATGAAGGTCTTTTCGAGGCCAACGGACGCCAGCAGATGGGCATCAATAAACTTAAAGCCGAGGCTGCCCAGGCCATAAGAACCAATGGCAAAGGCGGAGATTAACCCCTTACGCTCCGGGAACCACTTCACACAGTTCGACAGCGTCAGCAGATAGCCCGCACCGTCTGCCAGGCCCACCAGGACGCCAGCACTCAGCCACAGCATCATCAGGTTGCTGGAATGCGCCGTCAGGAAGAAGCCCAGACCGAGCAAAATGCCGGACGCCATGGTCACGCGCTTCACGCCAAAACGCTCCTGCAGCTTGCCGGCGACGGAAGACGAGATCGCCAGCCCAAGACTCAGCAGACCAAAAGAAAACGCCACCTGGCTGACCGGTGCGCCAAGTTTGTCGGAAAGCGCACTGTTAAACAGACTCCAGGTATAGACCGATCCCAGCGCGAACTGGGTGACGATGGTGCCAAAGAGCGTGAGCCAGCGCGTACGGTTATAAGTTGATGTGTTCATGGCCGTTGTCCTGCAACAGAAATTAGAAGAATTCGCTGAGGACAACGATAAACAAAACCCTAGCGGTGATGGGGTAAAACGGCATGAAATGCAGGAGGAACGGAATGAAATGCCTGGAATCGGGAATGAATGACCTTGCCGGGGAACAAAGTGAAAGAAGGTTAGTACCTGCTATCGCTGTAAAGCCCGTGGTTATTGTTTCCGAGATGTTATCGCTACGTTTAAAAAAGTAACAACATTAAAAATTCGCACTCACCCCCAGGGTATAGAGAAACTCTTCACCGGTCGTGGTGCGTTCCCCCTGAGCCAGCGACGCATACGCCGCCATGTGCGTATTAAAAGGCATATCCGTTCCAACAGTGACATCCATCCAGCTACCGTTTTGAGCAGGGGCCGGCGTTTGCGGCATGCCAAACTGCGATTTCCACTGGTTTTCACCAAACTGCTGGTTATAGCTCACCTGCGCCCAGGGACGAAGATCGCCGTACTGAGTATTTACGCGCCAGCCCAGCGTGCTCACGCTGGCATGCCAGAGCGGATCGGCGAGCGTCTGCGTCGTCGCGCTATCGCCAAACTCATTGATCATCATCGGCGTCGAGCCGTCATACCGCCAGGACATCACCGGACCGGTGGTTATCCGCGCTGAAACCGGAAAATTCCAGCCCAGGCTCATCGCCGCGTCCGTGGTGGCGCCTGAAGGTACAGCCAGGGCAAGCCCAGGCAAATTTTGCGAAGACTGAATACGCTCAGCAAGAATATCTTCATAACGCGGTTGGTGATCCGCGTCCCATGTATAGCGTTCCGCCGTATTATTTTGGGCGTCTGAAACGATATATTCCTGTTGCCAGGCAGACGCTGTATGACAAAACAACAGGCAGGCTGAAATCCCCACCAGGCCAGAAACAGCATGGCGACCACTGATTTTTATTATCATCATCAAAGCGACCCCAGAGAGAGCCGAGTTCGGCGATATTTGTCGTTATTCAGGAAGCGTTTAGCGGGCATATGGCCCTGTATTAACTATTGTCTTTATACCAGGCACGTCAAGACAGACGGAATGAAAATTTTGCGAAATCAGCATCAGTAAGGGAGATAACGGATGGAACGTTGCGGTTGGGTAAGCCAGGATCAGCTTTATATCGACTATCACGATCGGGAATGGGGCGTGCCGGAGACGGAGGGCAGAAAACTCTTTGAGATGATCTGCCTTGAGGGACAGCAGGCGGGATTGTCATGGATTACGGTACTGAAGAAACGTGAAAACTACCGCAACGCCTTTCACCAGTTCGACCCCGTCGCCGTCGCCGCCATGACCGATGAAGACGTAGAACGCCTGGTGCAGGATGCTGGCATCATCCGCCATCGCGGTAAGATCCAGGCCATCATCGGCAATGCCCGCGCTTACCTGGCGATGGAGCAAAACGGCGAGCCCTTCTCTGAGTTTGTCTGGTCGTTTGTGAATAACACGCCGCAGCTCACTCAGGCCACCTCGCTGGCGGAGATCCCGGCCTCCACGCCGGAGTCGGACGCGCTCTCTAAGGCCCTCAAAAAGCGCGGCTTTAAGTTTGTCGGCTCCACCATCTGCTACGCCTTTATGCAGGCCTGTGGCCTGGTCAATGACCATGTTACCGGCTGCTTCTGTCATCCGGGGAGGCAACATGATCCGCAAGTGGCAAAGTGACAATGCCGATCCGCTCCTGAGCCTGTGGCTTGAAAGCACCACCGAAGCGCACCCGTTCATCAGCGCAAGCTACTGGAAGGAGAACGAAGCCATGGTGCGGGAGGTCTACCTCCCTGCAGCGGAAACCTGGGTGTGGGAAGAGGACGGTACGCTGCGTGGTTTTATTAGCATTATACAGTCGCAGTTTGTGGGGGCGCTGTTCGTCAGGCCAACGTATATCGGGCAAGGTATTGGAGGCGCGCTGCTGAACCATGTTCAACAGCGCTTCCCGCATTTAAGCCTGGAGGTCTATCAGAAAAACGTCCGGGCGGTGAATTTCTATCATGCACAGGGCTTTCGCATCGAAGACAGCGCCTGGCAGGACGATACCCAGCACCCGACCTGGATTATGAGCTGGCAGGCGGATCAAACGCCGTTAAGGTAAGCTCAGGCCCCTGGTATTTCTCAACCCAGGCCAGCGCCGTATTCCCTGCACAACCGTTCCCCAGCTTCGAGCTGGGGAGATCTTTGGTCAGCACGTTAACCGCCCCGTTTTTACAGATCCCCCCCTCGGCAGGCTCAAGATCGGGCCATGCGCCCTGGTGAATACAGATCACGCCCGGTTTAATCCCGTCGCTGACCACCGCCCCTGCCAGCACCTGACCACGATGATTCCAGACGCGCACCACATCGCCGTCCGCAATCCCGCGGGCTTTAGCGTCATGGGTATTCAGCGTGATCGGCTCTCGCCCGGCGACCGCATACTGCTCGCGCAGTGAGGAGTAGTTAAGCTGGCTGTGCAGACGATGTGCGGGATGAGCAGATAACACCTGCAGCTGCTCCGGCTGGGCGTTGCCGTGCCACTCGTCTGGCTCCAGCCAGGAAGGGTGTGGCGGGCAATCGGCATAGCCAAAGCTGGCGATGCGCTCGCTGTAGATCACAATCTTGCCGCTCTCGGTTTTCAGCGGATGGTTCTCCGGGTCGCGGCGGAAATCAGCGAAACGGACGAACTGCGCGTTCTGTTCGCTTTCCGGCATTTCGATCAACTGGTTCGCTTCCCAGAACGCAGAAAATGGCGGCAGCGTTACGCCCTGCGCCGCACCGCGCTGCCCGGCGATCTGGTAAAACGTCTCCAGCCATTGCAGATCCGTTTTCCCTTCGGTAAAACGTTCGCGACCGCCCGCTTCCCACCGCTCGCTCAGTTCAGCAAACACGTCAAAATCATCACGTGCTTCATCGCGCGGCGCCACAACGCGCTTCATCGGTACCATATGCTGGTTGCTGTAATCGCCGGTCATGGTGAGATCGTTACGCTCAAACGACGTGGTCGCCGGCAGCACAATATCCGCATGTTTGGCCGAAGCGGTCCAGAAGCACTCGGAAATCACCACCAACTCCGGCTTTTGCCAGGCGCGGATCAGGCGATTGGTATCCTGATGGTGCGTGAAGTTCGCCCCGCCCGCCCACCAGATAAATTTAATATCCGGGAAATGGCGGTCCAGACCGTTGTGCTGATAAAAACCGCCCGGGTTTTCCAGGGCTTCAATGATTCGCGCCACCGGGATTTTATCCACGGCATCCACGCCGCCTGCCACCGAACCTTGCAGAGAAGCCAGCACCGCCGCTTTGCGCGTTGGGTTTCCGCCGTTGGCAAAATGATAGGAGAGACCAAAACCGCCGCCCGGCGTACCGATCTGCCCGAGCATGGCGGCAAGCGTGACCAGCATCCAGTGCTTCTGCTCGCCAAACTGCTGGCGCTGCATCCCCCAGCCGGACATTAACATCGTGGTGTTGTCATGGAATAACGCGGCCAGTTCGCGAATTTTGTCAGCAGAAACACCACAAATTCCTGCCGCCCATTCTGCGGTTTTAGCCACCCCGTCGGATTGCCCCGTGAGATAGTCGGCAAATTGGTCAAAGCCGGAGGTGCAGCGGGTGAGGAAGTCACTGTCGTGCCAGTCGTTCTCCACCAGCGTATGGGCGATACCCAGCATCATTGCCACGTCGGTGCCCATATGCGGCGCAATCCACTCGGCGCTGTCGCCGAAGAAATCCATGGTTTCAGAGCGCATCGGGTCAATGCAGATGATGCGCTTGCCGCTTTTGCGCAGCGCGTCGAAATATCCAATGCCCTGCTCGTCACTGGCATTCCAGGCAATTTTCAACGTGTTAAGCGGGTTGGCACTCCAGAGCACCACCACATCGGTATGCGCCAGCACTAGCGGCCAGCTGGTCTGCTGCTGGTAAACTTCGTTGCCGCCGACCACGTACGGCATGATCGCCTGCGCAGCGCCAGTGGAATAATCTCCCAGATGTCCGGTATAACCGCCCGCCAGGCTCATGTAACGCTGCAGCAGCGTCGACGCCTTATGCAGCACGCCGTTCGAACGCCAGCCGTAAGATCCGGCAAAAATGGACGATGGGCCGTAACGTTCGCGGATGCGCTTATGCTGGGCGTGGATCAACGCCAGCGCATCATCCCAGCTCACGCGAACAAACTCATCCTGGCCGCGAATACCCTGCGGTTTGTCCGGCGAAGCCAGAAAACCTTTACGCACCATCGGCCAGCGCACGCGCGTTTTGCTATGCACCTGATCGCGAACGACGGTCTGTAAAGAGTTGGGATGTTGTGTTGGCAGTGCCCCGCGGGAGGACAAAACATTTTCGCCATCGGTTTCGACCAGCATCGGCCCCCAGTGGGCGGCGGTCAGAATGGTTTTCGTTGAGGTGCTCAAGCGTGCGCTCCTGGTTGCGTGCAGGTTTTACGGCCTTCTTGCTGAGGCCGTTTATGGTTTGTCACAAATTTCAGAGTTATACCCGGAATTTTCTCCGTATCTGGACGTCATAATCAACTGCCACGCACGCCGTGGCAAAGAATAAAAAGGATTAAGGAAAGAAGATGAAAAAACGCGTACTCGTTATTGCCGCTCTGGTGAGCGGTGCACTGGCTGTTTCTGGCTGCACAACCAACCCTTACACCGGTGAGCGCGAAGCGGGTAAATCCGGCATCGGCGCAGGTATCGGCTCACTGGTAGGTGCAGGCGTTGGGGCACTCTCCTCCTCCAAGAAAGACCGCGGTAAAGGCGCGCTGATTGGCGCAGCGGCGGGGGCAGCACTGGGCGGCGGCGTCGGTTATTACATGGACGTGCAGGAAGCAAAACTGCGTGACAAAATGAAGGGAACCGGCGTAAGCGTGACGCGCAGCGGCGATAACATCATTCTGAACATGCCGAACAACGTGACCTTTGATAGCAGCAGCGCAACGCTGAAACCAGCGGGTGCGAACACGCTGACCGGCGTGGCGATGGTGCTGAAAGAGTACAACAAGACCGCCGTGAACGTGATTGGCTACACCGACAGCACCGGCAGCCAGGATCTGAACATGCGTCTGTCACAGCAGCGCGCGGATTCCGTTGCCAGCTCGCTGATCGCCCAGGGTGTGGAAGCGAACCGCATCCGCACCAGCGGCATGGGCCCTGCCAACCCTATCGCCAGCAACAGCACGGCGGAAGGTAAAGCGCAGAACCGTCGCGTAGAGATTACGTTGAGTCCAATTCAGTAATCGCATTTCTCCCTCTCCCGTGGGAGAGGGTTGGGGTGAGGGCACCAGACCGCACCCCAGGTAAGCGCAGCGCCACCGGGCAAATTACTTGATTCGTCCGATTTTCCCGTTAAGGTATTCTCACTAAATTCAGGGAAATCAGCGATGAGCAAACCAGCCCGGGCCACCATCAGCGACGTGGCGAAAGCCGCCAGAACCGGTAAAACCAGCATTTCGCGCTACCTTAACGGCGAGAAACATCTATTGTCCGATGCATTGCTGGCGCGTATTGAACAGGCTATTGCCGATCTCGACTACCGCCCCAGCCTGATGGCCCGCGGGCTCAAACGTGGCCGCACCCGCCTTATCGGACTTATCATCGCGGATATCACTAACCCCTACTCTGTAAACGTGCTCAGCGGTATCGAAGCCGCCTGCCGCGAAAAAGGTTTTACGCCTCTGGTCTGTAATACCAACAATGAGGTCGACCAGGAGTTGCACTATCTCGATCTGCTGCGCAGCTACCAGGTGGAAGGGATTGTGGTCAACGCGGTGGGCATGCGTGAAGAGGGGCTGAACCGTCTGCAGCAATCCTCCCTGCCCATGGTCCTCATCGACCGTAAAATCCCGGAATTCGCCTGCGATGTGGTCGGGCTGGATAACACCCAGGCCGCCACGACCGCGACCGAGCATCTGATTGAACAAGGTTTCGAGGCGATTCTCTTTCTGAGCGAACCGCTGGGCATGGTAAATACCCGACGCGATCGGCTGGCTGCATTTCGTGCCACGCTGGCGCGTTATCCCGGCGTGATCGCCGAAAATGCCGAAACGCCGCTTCACGAAGCCGATCAGCTCGACAATACCCTACGCCAGTTCCACACGCGCCATCGCGGGATGCGCAAAGCCGTTATCTCCGCCAACGGGGCACTAACCCTGCAGGTTGCCCGCTCACTCAAGCGTATTGGCCTGCACTGGGGCAGCGATATCGGTCTGCTGGGGTTTGATGAACTGGAGTGGGCGGAGCTGGCTGGCGTCGGCATTACCACCCTCAAACAGCCCACCTGGCAGATTGGCTATGCTGCTGTAGAACAAGTGGTTCGTCGTATTGAAGGCACCAGTGAGGCCGTACGCGAGCAGGTCTTCTCCGGCGAGCTGATCGTCCGCGGCTCCACCGCACGTTAATTTCCCCTTGTGATAGCGATCATAAATTCGACATCCTGAGCTTTTCTTTGGAACCGGTTCCATCTAGCGTAATAGTATTGATATGTTGCGATGGAGTCCGAAGATGGGCAGGAAAATCATGGTGGTCACCGCCGCGTATGGCGCGGAGCAGGTGCGACAGGCGGGCGGTCAGCGGGCGATGCTTCCCGTTATTGCGGGTGCAGGCGCCGACGGCGTGGAGATCCGCCGCGAGCTGTTCAATAGCGAAGAGTTACTGGCGCTGCCTGCGCTCGGTGAGTCCATTGAGCTTCTGGGCCTGCTGGCGTGTTACTCCGCACCTGCCGCCCTGTTTATGCCCGATGGTACCCTCAACCCGGACCTGCCGCGGTATCTCTCAGAAGCCAGCATCCTGAACGCGCTGTGGCTGAAGGTTTCCCTGGGCCATTTTAGCCACACGCAGCCTCTCGATGCCTTACGTACTCTGCTCAATACCAGCGGTATAGCGCTGGTTGTGGAAAACGATCAGACCGACTGCGGCCAGCTTGCACCGATGCAACGTTTTCAGGCCGCCTGTCGCGAAAGGGCGCTTCCCGTCACGTTGACCTTTGACATGGGCAACTGGCTGTGGGTCGGTGACTCCCCGGAAGAGGCCGCGCGTCATCTGGCGCCTGCCGTGAGC
The DNA here is from genome assembly GCF_000798855.1 of Enterobacter sp. ZOR0014. Lineage (NCBI taxonomy): Bacteria > Pseudomonadati > Pseudomonadota > Gammaproteobacteria > Enterobacterales > Enterobacteriaceae > Enterobacter > Enterobacter sp. ZOR0014. The sequence continues at coordinate 10,312 of NZ_JTLF01000113.1, forward strand.
TATATCCACGTTAAAGCCGCCGTTCCGCATAAAGATAACTTCCGCGCCGTCGCGCCGGACGGTGCCGATTCCCGCTGGCTGGATCTGCTTGGCCAGCTGCCTGCCGATGCCCCGCGCGGTATCGAGTTCCCGCTGGAAGGGGCGGATTTAACCGCCGTTACCCGCCATTACGTCAACCTGCTGCGCGAGGAGTAAATCATGCACAAGACGCTGGATGTCATCACGATTGGTGAAGCCATGGCGATGTTTGTCGCCACCGAAACGGGCGAGCTGAGCGCGGTAGAGCACTTTATCAAACGCGTGGCGGGCGCAGAGCTGAACGTCGCAACCGGCCTGGCGCGTCTGGGCCTGAACGTCGGCTGGGTCAGCCGCGTGGGCGATGACAGCTTTGGCCACTTCGTTCTCGATTCGCTGAAAAAAGAGGGGATTGATGCCGCAGGCGTTACGCTCGACGGACGCTTCCCCACCGGCTTTCAGCTTAAGTCTAAAGTTGAAAATGGAACCGATCCCATCGTGGAGTATTTCCGCAAAGGGTCGGCCGCCAGCCATCTCTCCGTAGAAGATTACCACGCCGACTATTTTGCCTCCGCGCGCCATCTGCACCTGAGCGGCGTGGCGGCGGCGCTCTCTGCCAGCTCGTATACGCTGCTGGATCATGCGGCAACGAGCATGAAGTCGCAGGGCAAAACGATCTCTTTCGATCCAAATTTGCGCCCGGTGCTGTGGAAAAGCGAAGCGGAAATGATCGAGAAGCTTAACCGGCTAGCATTCAGGGCGGACTGGGTTCTGCCGGGCCTGAAAGAAGGGATGATCCTGACCGGCGAAAATACACTGGAAGGCATTGCTGACTTCTACCTGAATAAAGGGGTAAAAGCCGTGGTGCTGAAAACCGGCGCCGATGGCGCATGGTTTAAAACCGCCGAAGGCGAGCAAGGCGCGGTCGCGGCGGTGAAGGTCGAGAACGTCGTCGATACCGTCGGCGCGGGCGATGGCTTTGCCGTGGGCGTAATTAGCGCGCTGCTGGAAGGCAAACCGCTGCAGCAGGCGGTTGCACGAGGCAACAAGATTGGCTCACTGGCCATTCAGGTGCAGGGCGACAGCGAAGGATTACCGACACGAGCACAGCTCGGCATGTAAATTCCCCCTCACCCCGGCCCTCTCCCCAGAGGGGAGAGGGTTAGGGTGAGGGGAACAAACCGCACTCAACAAAACAAACCACCGTGTACCCTACAGACAACGGCGGTAACAACCTCAAAAACAGAGGCAAGCCTATGAACAGTTCGACCAATGCAGTAAAACGCTGGTGGTACATCATGCCAATCGTGTTTATCACGTACAGCCTGGCGTACCTTGATCGTGCCAACTTCAGTTTCGCATCCGCGGCGGGGATCACCGAAGACCTCGGGATCACTAAGGGCGTCTCATCCCTGTTGGGCGCCCTCTTCTTCCTGGGGTATTTCTTCTTCCAGATCCCCGGTGCTATTTACGCCGAACGCCGCAGCGTGCGTAAGCTGATCTTCATTTGTCTGATCCTGTGGGGCGCCTGTGCGTCACTTACCGGCGTGGTGAACAATATTCCTGCCCTGGCCGCCATTCGCTTTATCCTTGGCGTCGTTGAGGCGGCGGTCATGCCCGCGATGCTGATTTACATCAGCAACTGGTTTACCAAATCTGAACGCTCACGCGCGAATACTTTCCTGATCCTAGGTAACCCGGTCACCGTACTGTGGATGTCGGTGGTCTCCGGCTACCTGATCCAGTCCTTCGGCTGGCGCGAGATGTTCATCATCGAAGGGGTTCCGGCAGTGATTTGGGCATTCTGCTGGTGGGTGCTGGTGAAAGATAAACCTGCCCAGGCGAAATGGCTTTCCGAAGATGAAAAAGCGGCGCTCCAGGCGCAGCTGGATAAAGAACAGCAGGGTCTGAAGGCGGTACGTAACTACGGTGAAGCTTTCCGCTCCCGTAACGTGATCCTGCTCTGCGCGCAGTATTTTACCTGGAGTATCGGCGTGTACGGTTTTGTGCTGTGGCTGCCGTCGATCATCCGCAGCGGCGGTGAGAATCTCGGCATGGTTGAAGTGGGCTGGCTCTCGTCCGTACCGTATCTGGCTGCGACCATCGCCATGATCGTCGCCTCCTGGGCGTCGGATAAGCTGCAAAACCGTAAGGTGTTCGTCTGGCCGCTGCTGCTGATTGCTGCTTTTGCCTTCATCGGCTCCTGGGCCGTGGGCGCGAATCACTTCTGGGCCTCTTATACCCTGTTGGTCATTGCCGGTGCCGCCATGTACGCCCCGTACGGTCCATTCTTTGCCATCATCCCGGAGATGCTGCCGCGTAACGTGGCGGGCGGTGCCATGGCATTAATTAACAGCATGGGCGCGCTGGGTTCGTTCTGCGGCTCCTGGCTTGTTGGTTACCTGAACGGAGCCACCGGCAGCCCATCCGCATCGTACATCTTTATGGGGGTGGCGCTTTTTGCCTCCGTGTGGCTTACTCTGATTGTTAAGCCTGCTAATAATCAACAGCACCCCGTCGGCGCACGCCACGCCTGAATCCTTAAAAATCAACGGAGATTAGCATGAAGCCGTCCGTCATTTTGTATAAAGCACTGCCGGAAGATCTGCAGAAACGCCTGGAAGAGCACTTCACCGTCACGCAGGTGAAAAACCTGAGTCCGGAGACCGTGGCACAGCATGCCGATGCGTTCGCCAGCGCCGAAGGCCTGCTGGGTTCAAGCGAGAAAGTGGACATCGCCCTGCTGGAGAAAATGCCGAAGCTTCGTGCTACTTCAACTGTTTCAGTAGGTTATGACAACTTCGACGTGGATGCCCTGAGCGCCCGCAAAATCCTGCTGATGCACACGCCGCATGCCCTGACGGAAACCGTGGCCGACACGCTGATGGCGCTGGTGCTCAGCACCGCCCGTCGCGTGGTTGAAGTGGCCGAGCGCGTTAAAGCAGGCGAATGGACAAAAAGCATTGGCCCGGACTGGTTCGGCGTGGATGTTCACGGAAAAACGCTGGGCATCGTGGGTATGGGACGTATCGGGCTGGCGCTGGCACAGCGCGCGCATTTTGGTTTCAACATGCCGATACTGTACAACGCGCGCCGTCACCACGATGAAGCGGAAGAACGTTTTAACGCGCGTTACTGTGAGCTGGATACGCTGTTGCAGGAAGCCGATTTTGTCTGCCTGATCCTGCCGTTGACGGATGAAACACGTCACCTGATTGGCAAATCCGCATTTGAAAAAATGAAGAAATCCGCCATTTTCATCAACGCGGGTCGTGGCCCGGTGGTGGATGAGCAGGCGCTCACTGAAGCCCTGCAAAATGGCGAGATCCACGCCGCCGGTCTGGACGTGTTTGAGCAGGAGCCACTGCCGGTGGATTCTCCACTGCTGAAAATGCCAAACGTCGTCGCCCTGCCCCACATCGGCTCTGCCACGCACGAGACACGCTACAACATGGCGGCTACCGCAGTGGA
>NZ_JTLF01000187.1:0-312 GCF_000798855.1 Enterobacter sp. ZOR0014
AGCTGCAGGACGTCCTGCAGCTGATGCCGGCACGGGAAAATAAACCAGAAAGATTCAAAAAAAATGAACCCTTGTTCAGGCGGCAGCCGCTACGTATCCGGGATACGTAACGGCGCGATGTCTTACGTAAAAAATGACGTAACGGCTTTCGCCGCCGCAGCTAAAGGGGCGGTAAGTCAGGGGGTGTACATCGTCATTTTCTCCTGTGATGCCTTTCTCCTGCGTATCAGCTTTCGGTAATCGTTCCCCGTCATAACCTGGTCAGAAAGGGTAAATGGCACGCTGCGCGCCCCTGCTGACCAGAACGACTCC
>NZ_JTLF01000273.1:0-591 GCF_000798855.1 Enterobacter sp. ZOR0014
AATATGTGCAGGGGATGATTAATGGTCAGCCATTCCGCGGCTGGGTGGGTGTTACCCGTGTTCAGGCTGGCGATGAGGTGGACATGATTGTTGAATGGCAGCATGACCATTATGAAGTCTATGCCATTGCGTTACCGGAAGATCGTATAGTTTCGATGTGTCCGAAATGTGATATGGGGCATATTGCACATATGCTCTGGCGAATTAAAAATATGTTTATTCTTACCGCGATAATAATGTTTGTTTGCATGTTTATGTTTATGCTTCATGATGTTTTAAATGACAGGAGAATTTCTGATTATTGGGAGGCATATCAATATTCGTTGTATGTGCTATTCGCTATATCATTAGTTCTCTCTGGGTTGATTGCTTTTTTTGCATATAAGGCTCATGCAAATAATTGTTGCAAGTTAGCTGAGGAAATATTTCAGTTGCTGGGGATGAGGAATGTTGCAATGGTCAATTTAAATAAAATAACAAAAAAGCGTGAGCAACAGCTGAGAAATAAAGGGGGGCACGGCTCGGATGATGTAAGTAAAATTGCTTGCCCCAGTTCTAAATTTATTTATTCAGGGGAGTGGTGGTTTTACT
>NZ_JTLF01000264.1:0-217 GCF_000798855.1 Enterobacter sp. ZOR0014
GAACATCAATCACTTTAGTTGGAGTTTCTGGTTCGTCCCACATATTATATTTTGCTGAATGGTATTTACTAAACATTTCAAGCGTTTCGATGTAGCTATCTTTCAGAAGTTCCGTGTCAAGCAATTTTTGGGCTTTCTCAGCACGTTTAGCAAGTCGTTCGTTAACTTGTTCCAGTTGTTCCTTTTGTCGCTGTAAGCTCAAATTATGGTTAATATA
>NZ_JTLF01000211.1:0-597 GCF_000798855.1 Enterobacter sp. ZOR0014
GAACATAAAGGGAAAACTTTACGAAAATCATCCTGGAATTTGTGGTTTTTACTCTTCTTCCCGCGCTGCGTTATGCCTGTTTCCGAGTTCAATAAACTCTTCCAGCAGCGTCGTCAGCTGTTTCATCTTCTCCGGCGTGTATTCCGCCTCAATCTGCTGGTACGCCTCTTCCACCTGCGCCTGGGCGTGCTCATACAGCGCATTGCCCTCTTTGGTCAGCGACACGTACAGCTTGCGCTGGTCGTTCACTGGCTTTAAGCGCAGCACCAGGCCGTCGCGCTCCATGCGCGTCAGAATGCCGGTCAGGCTGGGACGCAAAATGCAGGTGCGAAACGCCAGATCGTGAAAATCCATCGACGGATGTTCCGCCAGCACGCGCACAATCCGCCACTGCTGCTCGGTCAGGTTATGTCGCTTCACAATGGGTCGGAAGTACGACATCGCCGCTTCCCGCGCCTGCAGCAGCGCGATGGTTAATGAATCATGCATAGCCTCTCCCCGCCCTTCATTAACAAGTAAATAATTCATAAAAGATGTTTTTATAAACAACACGTTTTCTGCCAAAAAGTCTAACAGAAACCCGCCAATTTTGTTAAC
>NZ_JTLF01000148.1:0-705 GCF_000798855.1 Enterobacter sp. ZOR0014
TAGAAAATAAAGGTTTTGAACGTGTGGGAGATATTCAAACAATTGTAATGAACGGAACAAGTTCAGGTTATGAGCAACTAATGGTTAAGAAAGTAGATAAATAAAATGACAAATGAAGAATTATATGAAAGAATTACTAGCGTACTAGAGGAACAAGGTATCGCAATGAATCAATTTGAGTTAAAAGTTAAATCTGAAACAGGTAAATATCCTAACCTAAGAATAACTAAATCACGCTTGAGCTTGCCAAATACCGTAGCATTCCCTTATCTTACTATGTTTTTAAATGATGATGAAATGCACGAGCTTACACTTAAAAAAATTGATAGCGTAGGAGATAACGGAGAAGCGTTTGACTTACTAGATGAGATATTGTCTAGTTTAGAACCAAGCAAAGAATATCTATATAAGCAACGATTGAAGCGTAAAATGCAAAGGGAGGCAATGAGATAATATTACACAAGTACACAAGGAAGATTAATAGTTCAAAATATCCACGGTCAACAGCTAGAAAGATCGCTAATGACTTGAACAAGAATGACCCTTTTAATAATTATCTAGTGAGCCTTGAGCTTGGCTCTAAAAGGTATATTATTGAAAAATTTGAAATTAGAGGTATGAATAGATGAAACGTTTTTACGTAGAGGAAGACGACAATGGCAAAGAGATTAAGCGAAAACTTACAACTTTTGCTAATGAATGTTC
>NZ_JTLF01000066.1:0-1166 GCF_000798855.1 Enterobacter sp. ZOR0014
GATCCTCGCGCAAGCGCTCTTCCAGAAAGGCAAGACTCTCAGATTTAGCAAGAATGACGCCACCGTTTCTTGGGACCCATTTACATTATAAGGCCCAAGTTCCATCTTAGACCTTATAATGTTAGCTCTTGATTGAAAAGATCAAAATTTACTTAAAAAAAATCATGTCCGTAATTTCACATAATTATCAAAAAACTCAGAAAACGAAGCGTTTAAAGTGTTTGTTTCTTTTCTGGAAAACAGATCATAATTAATAACTCGACCAAAAGTTTTGCCGCCACAGTCTATACACCAACAAACTTCGTCATCTTTGAAATAGATAACTGCATAGTTTTCAGGAAGGGAGAACTCAGTCCGGCAATAATTTGTATCATAAAAAACAGCACCTCCGGATTCTTCGAGGGCATTGTTATCAACAACTCCTGAGATCTCCTCTCCAATTACACCGCCGCCGCCAACCAAATGTAAGAACTCTTTAAAATCAAGTGGGAGTTTAATACCCAGATTATTTTCAAGTATGTCAATCTGCTCTAGATCAACCGGGCCTAACCAAAACACCTCGTCTGTAGCATTCTTATCTAAATGCTCAATTGCAGTTTTGATAGTCATCTTTTACACCCTATTAAAAATCCAATGATCTCAACTTCCAATACGCGCTTCTAAATCTGTTGTACTGCCTATCAAGTTCAGGAGTATTTCTAAAACTCCCACCATTCTCAATTAATCCATGCAATTGCTTATGATACAGCTTATGCGTTGATGAAAGAATTTCCACCATCGGTCCAGGCTCTTGTCCAAGAACATGATGGAGGTTAACTTGTTTTCCATCCGTGCCAATCGGAGCATAGCCATTCTTCATCAAATCAACATTTGTCCAACCATCCTTAACTTTCGCTTTGATTGAAGGATGAACTGACGGATGAACCGACTTAGGGACACCTGGATGTATATCAACAGTATTTTTATAGACTGTACGTCCCAGAATGGTTCCAGGCTTATATTTACCTGAGGATGAACACCTACTCAACCCCCACGGATCCACCCACCCCAGCGCATTCGGCGCGTACTGGTAAAGGTTTATCCCCCCCTCCAGCCCTATCGGGTCCTGCTGCGTAAACCTTCCGCAGTCCGGGTCATAATACCGGAACAGATTGTAGTGCAGCCCT
>NZ_JTLF01000172.1:0-560 GCF_000798855.1 Enterobacter sp. ZOR0014
ATTTCGCCAGCTGCAGCTGCGACCGGCCACAATTTTTTGCTGGCATATTGCCGCCTACATGAAAAAACCACGCTTAAAAGCGTGGTTTTTTCTGCGTGCCCGGAATGTCAGTTATTTTGCCAGTTCATGCCGCGCTGCCTGAGCCAAAAAATGGCTCCGATCTTTGTACGCTGAACGATTCCCCTGGATAAATCCATCGATTCGCTTTATCAGCACATCTGGCAATGTAATATTCACGCGTTGCTGTTTACCTTCAAATTCGGACAGATCCACGTCAATCATAAACCAAGAGTCACAATGCGCGTATTCGGCATTAGCCGAATAAACCATAAAGCCAGCATCTTTAATATCTTCGACAGAATGCGCTCCGCTAAGAAGCATTTCTTCCACGATACTTAAAATAGCCTCTCGCGCCATTACGGGTATATCAGATTGTTCATCCGCAGCGGATACACACCCATAATCAAACTGATCAAAAGCCGGTACGCTTATACCGAATGCTGTATCAGCATCTTTAGGAGATTCAACTCCGACAGAAAAAAACATACTCACCTCCAAAG
>NZ_JTLF01000237.1:0-22030 GCF_000798855.1 Enterobacter sp. ZOR0014
CTGAAAACCCTGGTTGGTGAACTGCAGCCGGACAACGGCACCGTGAAGTGGTCAGAAAACGCGCAGATTGGTTACTACGCGCAGGACCATGAATACGAGTTCGAAAACGACCTGACCGTGTTTGACTGGATGAGCCAGTGGAAGCAGGAAGGCGACGACGAGCAGGCGGTGCGTAGCATTCTGGGTCGTCTGCTGTTCAGTCAGGACGACATCAAAAAGCCGGCGAAAGTGCTGTCCGGTGGTGAAAAGGGCCGCATGCTGTTCGGCAAGCTGATGATGGAAAAACCCAATATCCTGGTAATGGACGAACCGACTAACCACCTGGATATGGAATCTATCGAATCGCTGAACATGGCGCTGGAGATGTATCAGGGCACGCTGATCTTCGTTTCTCACGACCGTGAATTCGTCAGCTCGCTGGCGACCCGCGTGATCGAAATTACGCCAGAGCGCGTGGTGGACTTCACCGGTAACTACGAAGATTACCTGCGCAGCAAAGGTATCGAGAGTTAAAAAAAGCCGGGTGGCGGCTTCGCCTTACCCGGCCTACGTTCCATTCCCTCTCCCTGTGGGAGAGGGTCAGGGTGAGGGCATCAGGCCGCACTACACCACCCAATCACACCTTTCTTCACCATTCACCAGCAGCTTACGTTTTTCCCCCGCCGGTAACGACACCTTCAGCGCGTTCCACGCCGGACGATAATCACCGCGTGCACCGATGTTCAGGTTGACGGTTGCCCCGTCGCACACCATTTCCCACGCCACCCACAGCGCATTGCCGTTCTGGTAGCCCCAGGACTCGCCGTCATCTTCAAACAGCAGGCCGGACGTGGTGCCGACGCCTTTCACCGGGAACAGCTTCAGCTCGCGAGTATCGTCTTTTTCGGCGCTCACGTGACGGATGCGCTCGCTGAGCGGCAGACCGGCACCGGCGCGCACCAGCAGCGGCAGTTTCTCCAGCGGCGCGTCGAGGACGATCGCTTGTCCGCCAGCGAACCACTCGTGAGTGTAGAAATCGTACCAGCCGGTTTCGTTATCCGGCAGCCAGACGTGGCGTTTACGCTGCCCGGCCTCGACGACGCTGGCGACAAGGAGGTCGCGGCCCAGCAGGAAGTCATCGCACTCTTCGAAGGTCCGCGCGTCGTGCTCGTGGTCGAGGAAGGTCGGGCGCAGCATCGGTTCGTCGTCGGCGTGCGCCTGCCAGAGCAGGGTGTAGAGATAGGGCAGAAGACGGTAGCGCAGCTCAATCGCACCGCGAATAGCGGGGGTTACGCCCGGGTACATCCACGGCTCGTTGACCGTGTGGTCATCGTTCCACGAGTGAATGGTAAAGCGCGGATGCATCACGCCGTTTTGCACCCAGCGCACGAACAGCTCGGCGTCTGGCTTGTCGCCGGAGAAACCGCCCACGTCATGGCCGACGTTGAACAGCCCGGAGAGGCTCATGCCCAGCCCCATGCGGATGTTATAGCGCAGCGTGTCCCAGCCGGTGCGGTTGTCGCCGCTCCAGGTCTGAACGTAGCGCTGCATCCCGGCGCAGCCGGAGCGGGAAATGAGATACGGACGTTTTTCCGGCGCGAAACGCTGCTGCGCTTCCAGCGAGGCGCGCATCATCAGCAGCGGCATCACCGGGCGAATGTGTTTGATGGCAATCTCTTTGCCGAAGCCAAAACAGCGTGCTTCCCCGTCCCATACTTCATATTCATTGTTATCGTTCCAGGTCGAGTCTATCCCCATCTCCAGCAGCTGCGTGGTCACGCCGTTCTGCCACCACTGCACCGTTTGCGGGTTGGTGAAATCGAGATGTGATCCTTCGTCATCCCAGAAGCTGGAACGTTCAGGTGCATCAGTTTCTGAGTCGCGAATGAAAAGGCCACGTTCCGCCACTTCGTTATAGCGGGGATGATCCTGCAGCAGACACGGCTTGATGTTGGCAGCCAGCTTTAACCCGGCATCGTGGAACGCCTGGCTCATTACCTTCGGCTGCGGCACTTTGTCATGGTTCCAGTTAAAGACGTAGCGCTTGCCGTTAATGGAGGTATAGCCGGAGGAGAGCTGGAACGAGTCGCATGGAATCGCGTGTTCTTCACACAGGCGGATAAAGTTCATCAGCTGGTTTTGCGCGTCCGGCGCGTCGGTATAGTGCATGGTCGAGCCGCTGTAGCCCAGGCTCCATTTCGGTCCGAACAGCGTTTTCCCGGTCAGGCGCACGAAGGCTTTGGTGACATCCAGTACGCGCTTGCCGGTAAAGATGTAGTAATCGATATCGCCCGCTTCCGCCTGCCAGCGCCGATAGGCGGTGTGGTAGTTGTCGATCTCGTTGCCCAGATCCAGCCAGCAGCTGCTCAGGTTATCGTAGAACAGGCCGTAGCTCACGTCGTCGCGGCGGGTGAGGGTGAACGGAATGTGCTTGTACAGCGGGTCGGTGCTGGCGGCGTTGTAGCCCATCGCATCCAGGTTGCGCATCTCGTAGCGTTTACCGTTGCGCTGTAGATCGCCCGCTTTCTCGCCCAGCCCGTAGAAACGTTCGTCCTTGCGACGGCTCAGATAGTGCGCCACGCCGTCACCGTGGGCGTTCAGCAGGTACGCACTGGTCGGACGGTCATTGACCAGCGGCTGCCATTCGCCCGCGTCATTGCGGTAGTGCCACTCCAGCCACAGGGGCTGGTGGATGGTCACCCGAAGCTGCTCCGTCGCCACCGTCACGGTATTTTCCTGCCGCGTCAGCGTCCAGGCCGGGCAGGTAAAGCCACTGACATCGTCACGACGGCGACCTTCCCACGGCACGTCTTGCGCCGGGGCGATGCTCCAGGTGCGGTCCAGCGCCAGTTCACCTTTACGTTTGATCAGCACGCGGAACAGGTTCTCTTCCAGCACATACAGGCACAGGCGGTGCTGGTTATCCACCAGCAGTTCCAGATGGTTTGCCGACTGCGTATCAACGGTCCAGTTTTTCAGGGTTTTCATATGCAATACATCCACTATCAGGCGCGCTTGGCGCGACGTTCAGCAATAAATGCTACCAGGAAGACAGCGCCAATCAGGTCAAAGAAGCCCATGGCAATAAAGAGCGGGTTAAAGCCGATTTTGTCGGCGGTCACACCGATTAACAGCGAGAACAGGAAGCTGGCGATCCACGCCGCCGAGCCGCGCATGCCGTTGACGGTCGCCATCTGGCCCTTATCAAACGACTCCACGACCAGGGCGCTGAGCATGCAGGAGATAATCTGGTGCCCAAAGCCGCCGATGGAGATCAGCACGATGGTGATATACGGGTCGCGGGTAATGGCGACAATGCCCAGAGAAATCATCAGAAACGCGCCGGTGACGGAGCTGGCGACGACCGAGTTAACGCGGGAGCAGCCGAACAGGCGGGTGTACAATCGCGTCAGGTAGCCACTTGCCACGCTGCCGAGGTCAGCAGCGAGGAATGGCAGCCAGGCGAACATCGCAATCTGCTTCAGGTCCATGCCGTGTTCTTTGGCGAGATACAGCGGCACCCAGAAGCTCAACACCGCCCAGGCCGGTTCCGCCATAAAGGCCGGGATGGCGATACCGTAGAAACGTTTGTTTTTCGAGACGGTTTTCAGCGCGGTCAGGAACGGCAGTTTGACCGCAGGCGGTTCGTTATCCTGCTTGATAAATGCCAGCTCATCCTTGCTCAGGTTCGGGTGCTGCTCCGGGTTGTGATAAAACGCCCACCAGAGGATCACCCACAGCAGCGCCAGCACGCCGGTAAACATAAACGCACCCTGCCAGCCAAACGACGCGTGAGCAAAGTAGATAATAGGCGGGGCCAGCATCGCACCGATGGAGAAGCCCACGCCCGCCCAACCGGCGGCAACAGGACGTTCCGATTTCGGGAACCATTCACCGATGGTTTTGGCGTTCGCCGGGGTTGCGGCGGCCTCAGAGGCCCCCATAAAGAAGCGCAGGATAGCCAGGTGCAGCCAGCTTCCGGCCCCCGCGTGGAAGATACACATCAGCGCCCAGATCCCGGCGCAGACCATAAAGCCAATCTTCAGGCCGATGACGTCAATCAGCCAGCCGCACAGGGGCTGGAAAATGGTGTAGGCAATCTGGAATGCGCCGACGATCCAGGAGTATTGCTCGGTGGTGATCCCGAGGCTCTCTTTCAGTTCCGGCGCGAGGATCCCCAATGAGTTTCGGGTGATGTAGTTAACGGTGACGCCCAGTAAAAACAGCACCAGCACGTACCAGCGCAGGTTCTTGATGACGCGACGGGTTTTGCTTGTCGCAACGGTGTTATTGATGTCCTGACTCATTTTACTCTCCACAAGACGGACGCTAAGGGGACGGAGGTTCAGGTGTCACACAGATTGTTATGTCTTTGATTTCTATCCGTTTAGAATGCTTAAGTTGCTATACAACTAGTATGGAAGTTGTGTGACAAGTTCACCTTAAGGGAGAAAATGAGTGGGCAATAGTGGATTTTGTGCAAAGTTTCTCATAACGGGCGCAAACCCTCTGGCATGATGGTCTTTATGCCCGTTATTACCTGACAGATACGCTATGAAAATTTTTTCATTTCGCAAATGGAGCCAGATCACAAAATGGACAAAAGGCTAAAAATCACCGAAATCGCGGCCCGTACGCAACTCTCTATCAGTACCGTTTCCCGCGTGCTGGCGGGCAAAGCGAACACCAGCGAAAAAGCGCGTGCAAAGGTGCTGGCGTGCGCACGGGAGCTGGGGGTGATGGATGGCATGGCGGCGGGGCGTCTGCTGCTTAACAGCCTGGTGGTCTTTGCTCCCCAGCGAGCCTTTGACGAGCGGTCCGACATCTTTTACTACCGCGTGATCCAGAGCGTCAGCAAAGGGCTGGCTTCGCACGAGGTTCGGCTACGCTACTGTGCGCTGGAGGAGAACGACAGCGACGCGCAGCTTTTTCTGGGACGCATGAACGAGCCGGATACCCAGGCAGCCATTCTGCTCGGTATTGACGATCCGCATATCCACGATCTGGCGGTGGACGTGGGGAAACCCTGCATGCTGATTAACTGCCGTGACCGCCACATGCGTCTGCCTGCCGTAGCGCCGGACCATCGCGCCATTGGCGAGCGGGCGGCGGAATACCTGTTCGAAATGGGACACCGCGACGTGATGAACGTGTTGTGCCTGCGCCGTTACACCATGGAGCTGCGCCTGGCAGGGATCCGCGACGCGTGGCACGCCCATAACCTGACGTTCAGCGACAAGCGCGATCTGCTGGTGGTGCCGAGCTTTAGCGCGCGCGAAACGGAACAGCTGGTTAGCGAGTGGCTTAACCAGCAGAAGGGAAAAGATCTGCCCACCGCGTTTTTGGTCGGCGGCGACTTTATGGCGGCGGGCACCATCAGCGCTTTGCAGAAACAGGGATTGCGGGTACCGCAGGACGTTTCCGTCATGAGCATCGACGGCTTTAATCTGGCGGCGATTCAGGATGTGCCCCTGACGGCAGTGCATGTCCCGCGTGATGAACTGGGAACGGAAGCGGTGCATATGCTCCAGCAGCGGCTGATGCGCCCGGACGCGCCGGTGGGAACCTTGCTGCTGAACGGCACGCTGACCGTGCGGGAATCGGTACGGCGGATACGCCAGGGGAAACGACGCACCGCCGTTGAGCGGGAAGGGCTGTACGACAGTTAAACCATACCCAGCGCGCGCTTGCCGTGGATGTTGAGATCGTTCACGGTAAAGCGGTCCTGCCAGCTTTTTTCATAATCTTCACGCGGGAAATCTCCCGGTGACGCACCGGTTTCCAGCGCTTCCTTCACCTTTTTCGCGTAGGCGAGGTTCTTCTCGCACATCGGCGCGGCAGGGATGTACATCACGTTGCCCCAGCCCTGCTGATTTTCCACCGGAGCGACGGAGTGGATCACATCGCAGTGCCACCACACGGAATCCCCTGCGTCCAGCGCCGGTATGCTGGTTAATGCTTCGATGAGCAGCGGGTGCCATTTTTCCGAAATCGGCAGCACGCGGCCCGGCGCGACGCCGCAGAGTTCATCTTCCGGCACGTCGTCCAGCAGCGGACGCAGCAGAATGTACGCCATCGCTTCCGGGATGGGCACCACGTGCAGCAGTCCCTGGCCGGGGATCATGTCCGACAGCGCCGTCCAGCCCTGGAAAGTACGGAACACCGAACACTTGGTGGTGTTATCCACGGTGTACTCTTCCACTTCGGTGCGGTGCGCGGCGTTCCACGGATCGTACTTATCAATATTGCCGTCAAACACGCGGGCAAACACCTGCTGATAGGCAGGCAGCAGCCAGCGCTCCAGCGCGCCGGAATCGGTGTGCGCGCCCAGCCCTTTAGAGGTGGTGCCCGGTGGGCGGCGGCGAATACGATCCGGATAAATCACGCTGACATCCGGGTCGAACCACTGCTTGCCGTTGCTCTCGAATGTCCATAAACGGTTCAGGAACGACTGCACCTGCGCCATCTCTTCGCTCTGACGCGCCTGCATTTGCGCCTGCGACCAGTAGATCGGGTAAATCTCCGGACGAGAGGCGGTTAAGGTGCCGAAGAAGTTATCGCCCGGCCCTTTGTACACCTCGTCAAAGTTATTGAGATCGAGATAGCCGAGCATCGACTGATCCCACGCCAGCGCCTGTTCGCGCGGAAAATGACCTTTGATCACCGCGCAGCCCCGACGCTTAACCGCCTCGCGCTGTTCAGCGATGATTGTGCCGTTTTTCACATCCGCGAACGGGATCGTCGGCCAGACGGGTTGGCCTTTATTCTTGAGGGCGTTGATCTCTGCCACGCGGGTGGCAATGTTGTCGCTGAGCTTGTCGAACACCGCCTGAACATCACCGATCTGGGCGCGTAGCTCGCGCTTCATCTGACGAATTGCCGCTTTGTGGTCCGCTGGCAAAGTTTCACTGGTAAAGGTCATAACTGCCTCACATCTTTCATTCGAAAGTAAAAATATCTACAAGTGATACTTTAAGTTAAAAATAAGTTAATGCAAGTTTAAAAACTTGACGCAAGCCACAGGACGGAAAAAGAGTGAGAGGCCGGAGCGGGGCTCCGGCGGGAGAGAGATTAGGCGTCGAACGGGGAATGGTTATCGAGCACGGCCTGAATGACGTTCAGCGCGCCCTGGTGGTTGTTGTCGTCGGTGCTGTAGCGGGCGATCTGTTTGATGCTTTCTGCCGCGTTGTTCATCGCAAATGAGTATTTCACCAGCTTCAGCATCTCCGCGTCATTGCCGCTGTCGCCAATGGCCACGCACTGCTGCGGGGAGAGCTCCCAGCGCTTCAGCAGGCGGCTGATGCCGTTGGCTTTATGCAGGCCAGGAATGATCAAGTCCACAAACCCAAAGCCGCTGGTGACCGGTTTCATAATGCCGTCGAGAGAAACATGCAGCGCGTCGATCAGGTTCGGGATATCGCTGTCGGGCAGGTTCAGTGAGAACTTGAACAGCACATCGTCAATCTCGTGATAATCGCTGACGCGCGTTAAGCGATGGTAGTGCTTAGACATCAGCGCCACAAATTCGTCCGGGGCTTTATCGCTGACGTAAGCGCTCTCCAGTCCGCAGGCCACGAAGTTCAGCGCGTTATCTTTCAGCAGTTCGCCAATGACGATCTGCGACTCATGGCGAGTCAGTTCGCCGTGGAAAACGTGTTCCCCGTGATCGAACACCAGCGCGCCGTTTTCCGCCACGAAGGAGATTCGATCTTTTAGCTCAGGGAAGAAGGAGATGAGCTGATAATACTGATTGCCGCTGGCGACAACGAATTCAATGCCGCGGGCGTTAAGCTGCTCAAACTGTGCCTGGAAGCGGTCACGATCGTACTGCTTGGCATCATCAAGGAAAGTTCCGTCCATATCGGTGACGATAACTTTTACGGTCATACTGTGCTCCTGGGTCACTGCGTTTTGAAACATTCTAATAACAAGGTGACGGGGAGCACAAATTTAATTTCGAATGAAAGTCAGAAAGCCGGGTGGCGGCTTCGCCTTACCCGGCCTACGGGGGAGACAATGTAGGCCCGGTAAGCGCAGCGCCACCGGGCGTTTTTTTACAGCGTATGCTCGGTACGCGCAATAATATCGTCCTGTGCATCCGGCGACAGGGCGGTGAAGAACGCCGAGTAGCCCGCCACGCGTACCACTAAATCGCGGTACTGGTCAGGGTGTTTCTTCGCTTCCAGCAGCGTTTCGCGCGAGACGATGTTGTACTGAATATGCCAGCCTTTATGCACCTCGAAGAAAGTGCGCAGCAGCACCATCAGCTTCTGGCGATCGCTGTCGTTTTCCAGCGTCGACGGGTTCAGCTTCTGGTTCAGCAGCACGCCGCCCAGAATCGCCTCGGTAGGGAGTTTACCCACGGAGCCGATGACCGCCGTCGGGCCGAGGTGGTCGGTACCGGACGCCGGGCTTGCCCCTTCCGCCAGCGGGGTATGCGCCTTACGTCCGTCCGGAGTCGCCATCGTTGCCGCGCCAAACGGCACGTTTGCGGAAATGGAGGAGGTGCCCGCGTAGTAGTTACCGCCAATCGGACCACGACCATAGCGCGGGTTGTGGTACTGCTTCAGCTCTTCAATGTAGGTCTGGTAAGCACGCGTCAGCAGCATATCCACGCTGTCGTCGTCGTTACCGTACTTCGGCGCGCCGTTAATCAGACGCTGACGCAGCTGCTCGTGGGTCAACCCGTCGAAATCATCCGCCAGCGCGGCCGCCAGCTGCTGTTGACCGATGACGCCCTGTTCAAACACCAGCTTCTTCACCGCCGCCAGACTGTTGCCGAGGTTGGCGATACCCACCTGCAGGCCGGAAACCCAGTCATACTTCGCGCCGCCCTGCTTGATGCTTTTCGCGCGTTCGATGCAGTCGTCCACCAGCGCCGAGCAGAGAATATCGTGCACGTTCTCTTCCAGCATGGTGTCCACCACGTACTCAATTTCGATGGATTTGCGGGTGTAGTAGCGAATCTGCGTATCCCACGCCGCCATCACCTCCTCGAAGTTATCGAAGTTACCGGCAGAGAGCGCTTTTTCCTGCGGCAAGAATACCTTACCGCTGGTGGCGTCGCGGCCGCCTTCCAGCGCGGCGAGCATCACGCGGGCAAAGTTGATAAAGCTCATGCCGGTGCAGCGATAGCCCCACTTGCCGCCCACGGCGGTTTCGATACAGCCGATGGCCGCGTAGTCATAGGCGTCATCACGTTCAACGCCGAGCTTGATAAATTCCGGGATAACGATTTCATCGTTGTTGAACGCCGGCATCCCGAAGCCGCAGCGGATCACCTGTACGCAGGCGTCGAGGAAGTCGTTGCTCATGCCTGCGTGGTAACGCACGCTCAGGTTCGGCTGAGTGGAGCGCAGGCGACCGCAGGATTCCA
Organism: Enterobacter sp. ZOR0014; assembly: GCF_000798855.1. Lineage (NCBI taxonomy): Bacteria > Pseudomonadati > Pseudomonadota > Gammaproteobacteria > Enterobacterales > Enterobacteriaceae > Enterobacter > Enterobacter sp. ZOR0014. The sequence continues at coordinate 9,356 of NZ_JTLF01000237.1, forward strand.
GAATCGCGTAGGAGAGCGGGTTGACCGCGTCCATTGGCTCACCGTTGACCAGCTTCTGGCCGCCGATGGTGACGTTCTGGTACAGCGGGCTACCGGCAGAGGCCTTAGAGTGCGAGCCGGAGCGGATCTTGTTCACTTCCAGCAGCTTCAGCCAGCAGCTGTGCAGCAGCTCAATCGCGTGTTCGCGGTCGAGACTCTGGTTCAGCTCCACGTCGCGGCGGTAGAACGGATAGAGATACTGATCCATACGGGCAAACGACACGGAGTGACCGTTAGACTCAATCTGCAGGATCAGCTGAATGAAATAGCACAGCTGCAGCGCCTGCCAGAAGGTTTTTGGCGGCTCGTGGGCAATCACGTCGCAGTTTTCCGCCATTGCCAGCAGCTCGTCGCGGCGGCTTTCGCGGGTTTCCGTGGCCGCCATTTCGCGTGCCAGAGCGGCAAAACGTTTGATGTGCAGGCTCACCGCGTCCAGCACGATATCGATCGCTTTCAGGAACTGGTCGCCGTGCAGATCGTCCAGCACCGTCAGGTTGATACGCGAGCGGCGCTCGGCGACTTTAGCGCGCAGGCCGTCGAGACCTTTCTCCAGCACCAGCGGGAAGTTCACCGCCAGGTGCGCGTCGCCGGAGGTCATGTTGCCTTCGGCTTTGATAATACCGGTTTCCAGCAGGCCTTTTTGCTCGTCGGTGAACATGCCGTAGCAGCGATCCTGCACCGTCTGGCCGCGCCACCACGGGCAGATCGCATGCAGGACGCGCTTGTTCTCTTCGCTCACCGCAAAGCCCGCGCCCGGACGGTCCGCCAGATCGTCGATCTCTTTTTCAATCCAGGAGACGGTGTATTCCGGGAAGATAGGTGCGGCGCGAACTTCGCTTGCCTGGTTACCGATAATCAGCTCGTCGTGTTTTATCCAGATGGTACGCTCAGCCAGATGATGCGCCAGCGCCAGGGCGCGACGCACCGGGATCGGCTTGTCCATGTGCTGCTGGTACATTTCGGTGTAATGCTGCGCGCGCTCGGTACAGACCGGCGGCTTAACGATATGGACCAGCGCGGTTTTGTGCGCCTTGATGCGCTCGCTGAGGGTGTTGAGATTTAACGTCGTCATAGGTTTATCCTCGTAAGGTCGCGGTTAACCCTTTCTGGCAGGCGTACTGCTGCGCGAAGTCCAGCAGGGCAGGGTTATCCAGCGGTTTGTCAGGGGCAGAGTAGGGTTGGCCAAGCAGGGTGTATTTGTTCATGCCCAGCGTGTGATACGGCAGAAAATGAATATCATCGACGCCAAGTTCATCGGCGGCGAAGTTGGTAATGGCGGTCACGGACGCTTCATCGGCATTGAAGCCCTGAATCAGCGGTACGCGAATGGTGATTTTTTTCCCGGCAGCGGCAAGGCGCTTCAGGTTATCGAGGATCCGTTTGGCCGAGCCGTCCGTCCACTGTTTGAACACCTCAGGATCGACGTGTTTCAGGTCGGCGAGGAACAGATCGACGTACGGTAATGAAGGCTCGATATAGTGCCACGGCACGTGAAGACAGGTTTCAACGGCGGTGTGGATCCCCTGTTCGTGGCTGGCTTTAAACAGCGTGTGCGCCAGCTCCGGGTTCATAAACGGCTCGCCGCCGGAAAGCGTAATACCGCCGCCGCTGCGGTCGTAAAAGGGCTTATCGCGCAGCACGGTCGCCATGATCTCGCCCACCTGCTGTTCTTCACCGCATACGGTCAGCGCCTGCGTCGGGCAGCAGTCAGTGAGGGCGTTGAGCGTCTCTTCACGCAATTTTTCACGGTGGATGACGAGACCATTCAGCGCGCGTTCGATACAGCCCGGCGCCGCCTGCTGACACAGGTCGCAGCCGTCAAGGCACAGGCGCGCATCAAACAGCACGTCCCGGCTACGGGAACGGCTTTCCGGGTTCTGGCACCAGCGACAGCCCAGCGAGCAGCCTTTCAGGAACACCACGGTACGAATACCGGGGCCATCGTGGGTGGAGTAACGCTGAATATTGAAGATCATGTTTTTACCCTCAAGTTGTATATGAAGATTAAATGACTTTCGAATGAAAGTTATCTTGATGCAGGTCAACTCCTGAGCAGGTTTTCCTGTGATAGGTTAAGTGCAGGCTAATTTTGAGGGTGACATCATGGAACTTTATCTCGACACATCAGACGTTGCGGCAGTCAAAAAGCTGGCGCGTATCTTCCCGCTGGCGGGCGTGACCACCAACCCAAGCATTGTGGCGGCAGGTAAAACGCCGCTGGATGAGCTTCTGCCCGCGCTGCACGACGCGATGGGCGGTAAAGGCCGTCTGTTCGCGCAGGTGATGGCGACGACCGCTGAAGGTATGGTGGAAGACGCGCGTAAGCTGCGCGCGATGATTAACGACCTGGTGGTGAAAGTGCCGGTAACTGCCGAAGGGCTGGCAGCCATCAAGATGCTGAAAGCGGAAGGCATTCCGACGCTGGGTACGGCGGTGTACGGCGCGGCCCAGGGTATGCTCTCTGCGCTGGCAGGAGCAGAGTATGTCGCGCCATACGTGAACCGCGTGGACGCGCAGGGCGGGGACGGTATCCAGACCGTGGTTGAGCTGCAACAGCTGCTGACGCTGCACGCCCCACAATCAAAAGTGCTGGCCGCGAGCTTTAAAACCCCACGTCAGGCGCTGGACTGCCTGTTGGCAGGATGCGAGTCCATCACGCTGCCGCTGGACGTGGCGCAGCAGTTTATTACCTCTCCTGCGGTAGACGCAGCGATTGTGAAGTTTGAGCAGGACTGGCAGGGGGCGTTTGGTCGGACGTCGATTTGACGGGTGCGGCCTGATGCCCTCACCCCAACCCTCTCCCACAGGGAGAGGGAGCAAACACTAAAACGGCAACCTGAAGGTTGCCGTTTGCTTTAACCTCCACAAACCTCACACCCCGGATTACGCATCAGCTTCATCTCGCGGAACTGGCAGGTCATCGCGTCATACATCACGATTTTTCCTGCGGCAGGCGTACCGTAATGTGCCAGCACTTTAATCGCTTCCATCGCCTGCAGCGACCCAATCACGCCGACGAGCGGCGCCATCACGCCCGCCTCAACGCAGGTTAGCGCATTCTCACCAAACAGACGGCTCAGGCAGCGGTAGCAGGGAGCCCCCTCCGCATAGGTGAAGACGCTGATCTGCCCTTCCATGCGGATCGCCGCGCCGGAGACCAGCGGGGTTGTGTGGGCAAAACAGCCTGCATTAAGCTGGTTACGAACGGCGACGTTATCGGTGCAGTCGAGCACCAGATCGTGCTGCGCAATCTGCGCAAATAACGCCTCGTCAACCAGCATCGCGTCAAGCAGGGTGAACTGAACGTTGGGGTTGATGCGCGCCAGGGCAGCCCGGGCGGATTCCACTTTTGGCTGGCCAATGGTCGCGTCGCTGTGCAGCGTCTGGCGCTGGAGATTAGACACCGATACGGTATCAAAATCCAGCAGCGTCATCCTGCCCACGCCCGCCGCGGCCAGGTATTGCGCGGCGGCGCAGCCGAGCCCGCCGAGGCCAACAACCAGCACGCTGGCCGCCTTGAGTGCTTCTTGTCCCTCGAAATCAAATCCGCGCAGGACAATCTGGCGGTTGTAGCGCATCATCTCCTGGTCGCTCAGTTCCACCGTCATGTCAGCCTCCGAACAGGTGGTTGAAGCGCTCTACCTCAACCCATTCACCCGCTTCCACGTTGCCGCGCTCGCGCTCCAGCACGATAAAGCAGTTGCCCAGGCTGAAGGAGCTGAAAATGTGCGAACCCTGGTGCCCGGTCGTGCTGACTTCCAGCTCACCGTGCGCGTTATGCGCCAGAATGCCGCGCTGGAAATCAAGCCGACCCGGCGATTTTTTCAGGCGCGTCGCGGCGCGCACGCGCAGGCGTTCCGGCAGCGGGCTGGCGGCGTTGCCGGAAAGCTTCGCCAGCAGCGGGATCACCAGCTGGTAAAAGGTGAGTGCCGCTGAGACCGGGTTACCCGGCAGACCGCAGAACCAGCTATGAGGAAGCTTGCCAAACGCGAACGGTTTGCCCGGTTTGATTGCCAGCTTCCAGAAGGCGATTTCGCCCAGCTCTTCAAGAAGGGTTTTGGTGTAATCCGCTTCCCCCACGGAGACGCCGCCGGAGCTGATGACCACATCGGCGGATTTATCCGCCTCAATAAATGCCGCGCGCAGTTTTTCCGGATCGTCAGGAATGATGCCGAGATTAATCACTTCGCAGCCCAGCTGCTCCAGCATCAGGTGGACTGCCAGCCGGTTGGTGTCGTAAATCTGACCGTCCTGCAGCGGCTGGCCCGGAAGCTGCAGCTCGTCACCGGTGGAGAACACCGCGACGCGCACTTTCCGGATAACGTCAATGTCCGCGATGCCGAGCGAGGCCAGCACCGGCAGCTCCGCCACCGTCAGCTTCTGCCCGGCGGCAAAGACCGTTGCGCCAAGGGTAATGTCCTCGCCGGTACGGCGGATGTTCTGGCCCGCTTTGACGCTGGCGGTAAAACGCACGCCGTCGTCCGTCTGTTCGGTTTCTTCCTGCATCACCACGGCATCGCAGCCTGGCGGAATCGGCGCGCCGGTCATGATGCGCACGCAGGTGCCCACAGGCCATTCACCGCTAAACGGCTGACCGGCAAAGGCTTTACCCGCCACCGGCAGGGCGTTGCCCGTCTGGAGGTCCGCCAGGCGTACCGCGTAACCGTCCATCGCGGAATTATCGAACCCCGGCACGTTAAGCGGAGAGACGATATCGCGCGCGGCGATTCGGCCAAAACAGCGCACGAGGGGCAGCGTTTCGACGTCTTGCAGCGGGGAAAGTCGGTCAAGCATCTGCGTGAGTGCCGTCTCAAGCGGCATCAGTCCGGCGGTAAAATCCATGGTGGGCTCCTGAGGAGTAACAACGAAAGCGTCCATTATGGCAGAAAAGTGCGGCTAACTGTATGACCCGATGGGTGTACGCTTTACATCACAGTTGCGTCTTTCTATATTCAAAAATCATCTGAAGTTTCATCGACGATAATGATATTTATAGAAAAAGCCGCGAATCAGGCTAACGGGTGATGCGAATGGTTAATGCGGTAATCGCAATTCATGGTGGCGCAGGGGCAATCACCCGTGCACAGCTCAGTCCTGAGCAGGAAAAGCGTTATATTGACGCGCTGTACGCCATTGTTGAAACAGGTCAAAAAATGCTGGAAGCGGGCGAGAGCGCGCTGGATGTGGTCACCGAGGCGGTGCGTCTGCTGGAGGAGTGTCCTCTCTTTAATGCCGGCATTGGTTCAGTCTTTACCCGGGATGAAACCCACGAGCTGGATGCCTGCGTGATGGACGGCGTCACCCTTAAGGCAGGCGCCGTGGCGGGAGTGAGTCGTCTGCGCAATCCGGTGCTGGCAGCGCGTCTGGTAATGGAAGAGAGCCCGCACGTGCTGCTTACGGGCTCCGGGGCGGAGGCGTTTGCCTTCGGTCACGGAATGGAACCGGTCTCGCCCGATCTGTTTTCCACGGACGCGCGTTTTCAACAGCTGCTGGAAGCCCGTTCGGCGGGCATGACGCAGCTTGACCATACTGCGCCGCTGGATGAAACCACCAAAATGGGCACGGTTGGCGCGGTGGCGCTTGATAAAGCCGGTAACCTCGCGGCGGCGACCTCCACGGGCGGCATGACCAACAAGCTGCCCGGACGCGTCGGCGACAGCCCGTTGCCGGGGGCTGGCTGCTATGCCAATAACGCCACGGCCGCCGTCTCCTGTACGGGCACCGGGGAAGTGTTTATTCGCGCCCTCGCGGCCTACGACATCACCGCGCTGATGGATTACGGCGGTTTAAGCCTGAGCGAGGCCTGCGAGCGCGTGGTGATGGAAAAATTACCTGCCCTGGGCGGCGTCGGCGGGCTGATTGCGGTCGATCGTGAGGGCAACGTGGCCCTGCCGTTCAACAGCGAAGGCATGTACCGCGCCTGGGGTTATGCCGGTGATGAGCCGAGCACGGGCATCTATCGTGAATAAGGGGGCAGCGCGTGCCGCACACTGAAGAACTGGACAACCGCGAGGTGCTGGCTGTCCATCAGCTGAATATTGCGTTTCAGGAAGAGCGGCAGTTCATCCCCGCAGTACAGAATTTATCGTTCTCGCTCAGGCGCGGCGAGACGCTGGCTATTGTTGGCGAGTCCGGCTCCGGTAAATCGGTCACCGCGCTGGCGCTGATGCGCCTGCTGGAACAGACGGGCGGGCAAATCAGCAGCGAGAAAATGCTCCTGCGCCGCCGTAATCGTCAGGTCATTGATTTAAACGAGCTGAGCGGCGCGCAGATGCAGGGCGTGCGCGGGGCAGATATTGCGATGATCTTTCAGGAGCCGATGACTTCGCTTAACCCGGTTTTCCCGGTAGGGGAACAGATTGCCGAGTCCATCCGGCTGCATCAGGGGCTAAGCGGCGATGAGGCGCTCAACGAAGCCAGAAGGATGCTGGAGCTGGTGCGCATTCCCGAGGCGCAGGCCATTCTGGGACGTTACCCGCATCAGCTTTCCGGCGGTATGCGCCAGCGGGTGATGATTGCCATGGCGCTCTCCTGCCGTCCGGCGGTACTGATTGCGGATGAACCGACAACGGCGCTGGACGTGACGATTCAGGCGCAGATCCTGCAGCTTATCAAAGTGCTGCAGCAAGAGATGGAGATGGGGGTAATATTTATCACCCACGATATGGGCGTGGTGGCTGACATCGCCGACCGGGTGCTGGTGATGCACAAGGGCAATGCGGTGGAAACCGGCACGGTCGAACAGATTTTTCATGCCCCTGTGCATCCTTATACTAAAGCGCTGCTGGCGGCGGTGCCGCGTCTTGGCGCGATGAACGGCAGCGACCTGCCGCGTCGTTTTCCGCTGATTTCCCTTGAAGCGACAGGGCAGCAGGAGGATGAACGCGAGCAGGATACCGTGGTGCCGGGCAAACCCATTCTTGAAGTGCGCGACCTGGTGACCCGTTTTCCGCTGCGCAGCGGGATTTTCAATCGCCTGAAGCGCGAAGTCCACGCGGTCGAAAACGTCAGTTTCGATTTATGGCCGGGCGAAACGCTGGCGCTGGTGGGAGAGTCCGGCTGCGGGAAATCCACCACCGGACGCGCACTGCTCCGGCTGGTTGAGACGCAGGAAGGGACAATCACCTTTAACGGCGAACGAATCGACACCCTGCCAGACAACAAATTACAGGCGGTACGCCGGGATATTCAGTTTATTTTCCAGGATCCGTATGCCTCCCTCGACCCGCGCCATACGGTGGGATACTCCATTATGGAGCCGCTGCGGGTGCATAATCTGCTCGACGGCGAAGCAGCGCAGCGCCGCGTGGCCTGGCTGCTGGAGCGCGTCGGCCTCAAGCCGGAACATGCCTGGCGTTATCCGCACGAGTTTTCCGGCGGGCAGCGGCAGCGTATCTGCATTGCCCGTGCGCTGGCGCTGAACCCGAAAGTGGTGATTGCGGATGAATCCGTTTCGGCGCTGGATGTCTCAATCCGGGCGCAAATCATCAACTTATTGCTCGATTTACAGCGGGATATGGGCATCGCTTTCCTGTTTATCTCGCACGATATGGCGGTGGTCGAGCGCATCAGCCATCGCGTGGCGGTGATGTTCATGGGGCAAATCGTGGAGATAGGTCCGCGAAAGGCAGTGTTTGAGAACCCGCAACATCCTTACACTCGCAAGCTTATCGCGGCGGTACCGGTTGCTGACCCCGCGCATCGTCACGGCCAGCGCGTGCTGCTGCAGGATGAAATGCCGAGCAATATTCGCAAACGCGGCGAGGCCGTTGAGCGCGTGACGCTGCGCGAAGTCGGGCCGGGTCATTTCGTCGCTCCCCCGCGTCAGGACAATGCGTTTTCGCGGTTATAACTTACAACAGGCAGGAGAACACAATGGTTACTTTTGTAGCGCGTAGATGGTTGTTAGCCGCGAGCGTGACGGCAGCCCTGGCCGCTGCCCCCGCGTTCGCTGCCAAAGATGTGGTGGTTGCTGTCGGCTCCAACTTCACCACGCTGGATCCGTATGACGCCAACGATACGCTTTCCCAGGCGGTGGCGAAATCGTTCTATCAGGGGCTGTTCGGCCTGGATAACGAGATGAAGCTCAAAAATGTTCTGGCGCAGGGGTATACCGTCTCCGACGACGGTCTGGTCTATACCATCAAGCTTCGTTCCGGCGTGAAGTTCCAGGACGGTACCGATTTCAATGCGGAGGCGGTAAAGGTCAACCTTGACCGTGCCAGCAACCCGGAAAACAGCCTGAAGCGCTATAACCTTTATAAAAACATCGCCAGCACCGAGGCGGTGGATCCGACGACGGTCAAAATCACGCTGAAAGCGCCATTCTCGGCGTTTATCAATATACTGGCGCACCCGGCAACGGCGATGATCTCGCCTGCCGCGTTGAAAAAGTACGGCAAGGAGATTGGCTTCCACCCGGTCGGTACCGGCCCGTACGAGCTGCTCACCTGGAACCAGACCGATTTTGTGAAGGTGAAGAAATTCCCAGGGTACTGGCAGAAAGGGCTGCCGAAGCTGGACACCATCACCTGGCGTCCGGTGGTGGATAACAATACCCGCGCAGCGATGCTGCAAACGGGTGAGGCGCAGTTTGCTTTCCCCATCCCGTATGAGCAGGCCGCCATTTTGCAGAAAAACAGCAAGCTGGAGCTGGTGGCCAGTCCGTCAATCATGCAGCGCTATATCAGCATGAACGTCACGCAGAAGCCGTTTGATAACCCAAAGGTACGTGAAGCGATCAACTATGCGATTAACCGTCAGGCGCTGGTGAAGGTCGCTTTTGCGGGCTATGCCACCCCGGCGACCGGCGTGCTGCCTCCGGCTATTGCCTATGCGCAAAGCTATCAGCCGTGGCCGTACGATCCGGCTAAAGCGCGCGAGCTGCTCAAAGAGGCGGGCTTCCCGAACGGTTTCAGCACCACGCTGTGGTCGTCGCATAATCACAGTACCGCCCAGAAGGTGCTGCAGTTCACCCAGCAGCAGCTGGCGCAGGTGGGCATCAAGGTGCAGGTCACCGCGATGGATGCCGGTCAGCGGGCCGCGGAGGTCGAGGGGAAAGGGCAGAAAGAGAGCGGCGTGCGGATGTTCTATACCGGTTGGTCGGCGTCGACCGGTGAAGCCGACTGGGCGCTTGCACCGCTGTTTGCTTCGCAAAACTGGCCGCCAACCCTGTTTAACACCGCGTTTTACAGCAATCCGCAGGTGGACAACGATCTGGCCGATGCCCTGAAAACCACTAAACCGGAAGAGAAAGCGCGCCTCTACAAAGACGCCCAGGACCTTATCTGGAAAGAGTCGCCGTGGGTACCGCTGGTGGTGGAGAAACTGGTTTCAGCCCATAACAAAGCGCTGACCGGGTTCTACATCATGCCGGATACGGGCTTTAGCTTTGACGATGCGGATTTAAAATAACACTCATGCTGAATTATGTTTGTAAACGCTTGCTTGGGCTTATCCCGACGCTGCTGATTGTGGCGATACTGGTATTTTTGTTTGTGCATATGCTGCCGGGCGATCCGGCGCGTCTGGTTGCCGGGCCGGAAGCAGATGCCGCCGTCATTGAGATGGTGCGCAAGCAGCTGGGCCTGGATCAGCCACTGTATATGCAGTTTCTTCATTACATTTGCAACGTTCTGCAGGGCGATTTTGGCATCTCGATGGTGTCGCGTCGTCCGGTAGCGGAGGAAATCGCCAGCCGCTTTATGCCCACGTTCTGGCTAACGATTGCCAGTATGAGCTGGGCAGTGGTGTTTGGGCTGGGCGCCGGGATTGTTGCGGCGGTCTGGCGCAACCGCTGGCCGGATAAGCTCGGTATGGCGCTGGCGGTCACCGGTATCTCTTTTCCGGCGTTCGCGCTGGGGATGCTGCTGATGCAAATCTTCTCCGTTGAGCTGGGCTGGCTGCCGACCGTTGGGGCCGATACCTGGAAGCATTACATTCTGCCCTCTATGACGCTGGGGGCTGCCGTCTCGGCGGTAATGGCCCGCTTTACCCGCGCCTCCTTCGTTGACGTGCTGAGTGAAGATTATATTCGCACCGCGCGGGCGAAAGGGGTCAGCGAGAAGTGGGTCATTCTTAAGCACGGGTTTCGTAATGCGATGATCCCGGTGGTGACGATGATGGGGCTGCAGTTTGGCTTTCTGCTGGGCGGCTCTATCGTCGTGGAAAAGGTCTTCAACTGGCCGGGGCTGGGGCGTCTGCTGGTCGATTCGGTCGAGATGCGCGACTACCCGGTAATTCAGGCGGAAGTCCTGCTTTTCTCCCTGGAGTTTATTCTTATCAATTTAGTGGTGGATGTGCTCTACGCCGCCATTAACCCGGCCATCAGGTATAAGTAAAATGCGATTGTTGAACTGGCGACGTCAGGCCGTTTTAAACGCTATGCCGGGGCTGAAACCGGAGCATATCCGCACGCCGTGGTCGGAATTCTGGCGGCGTTTTCGCCGTCAGCCGGTCGCCATGACGGCGGGGCTGTTTGTGCTGCTGCTGATTGCGGTGGCCATCGTTGCACCCTGGGTGGCGCCGTTTGATGCGGAAAACTATTTTGACTACGACCGCCTGAACGATGGGCCGTCCATGCTCCACTGGTTCGGCGTGGATTCCCTTGGGCGCGATATCTTCAGCCGCGTGCTGGTGGGGGCGCAAATCTCGCTTGCCGCCGGGGTGTTTGCGGTACTGATCGGCGCGGCAATCGGTACCGTGCTGGGTCTCGTCGCCGGATATTACGAAGGCTGGTGGGACCGCATCATCATGCGAATCTGCGACGTGCTGTTTGCCTTCCCCGGTATTCTGCTGGCCATTGCCGTGGTGGCCATTATGGGCAGCGGCATGGCGAACGTGATTATTGCCGTTGCGGTATTTTCGATTCCCGCCTTTGCCCGACTTGTGCGCGGCAACACGCTGGTGCTGAAACAGCAGACGTTTATCGAGTCCGCCCGCAGCATGGGGGCCAGCGATGCCACCATTCTGTTCAGCCATATTCTGCCGGGAACGGTGTCGTCTATTGTGGTCTATTTCACCATGCGCATCGGCGTGTCGATTATTTCTGCGGCCAGCCTGTCGTTTCTGGGGTTAGGCGCACAGCCACCGACGCCGGAGTGGGGCGCGATGCTGAACGAGGCGAGGGCAGATATGGTGATTGCGCCGCACGTGGCGATCTTCCCGAGTCTGGCGATTTTCCTGACCGTGCTGGCATTTAACCTGCTGGGGGACGGGTTGCGCGACGCGCTGGATCCGAGGATTAAGGGGTAGGGCAGTGGAATGTGCCGGGTGGCGGCTACGCCTTACCCGGCCTGGAAATGAGGTGCAGTACGATTAAACCCGGCTACCCCACAGGTCATATTCGTCCGCGTTTTCAACCTTCACGCGAATAATATCACCCGGCTTAACGCGAGTTTCGCCGTTCAGGTACACCGCGCCGTCGATTTCAGGGGCATCCGCCATGCTGCGGCCAATTGCGCCTTCTTCGTCCACTTCGTCAATGATAACCATGATCTCTCGGCCCACTTTCTCCTGCAGACGTTCAGCAGAGATCTGCTGTTGCAGCTGCATAAAGCGGTTCCAGCGCTCTTCTTTCACCTCTTCCGGCACCTGATCCGCCAGTTCGTTGGCGGTTGCGCCTTCAACCGGGCTGTACTTGAAGCAGCCTACGCGGTCCAGACGCGCTTCTTTCAGGAAATCGAGCAGCATCTGGAAATCTTCTTCGGTTTCACCCGGGAAGCCGACGATGAAGGTTGAGCGCAGGGTCAGATCCGGGCAGATTTCGCGCCACTGTTTAATGCGTGCCAGCTGACGGTCAACGGAGCCAGGACGCTTCATCAGCTTCAGGATACGCGGACTGGCGTGCTGCAGCGGGATGTCCAGATACGGCAGGATTTTGCCTTCCGCCATCAACGGAATGACGTCGTCAACGTGCGGATATGGGTAGACGTAATGCAGACGCGTCCAGATCCCCAGCTTCGCGAGCTGCTCGCACAGGCCCACCATGCTGGTTTTCACCGGCTCGCCGTTGTGGAAACCGGAACGGTGCTTCACGTCTACGCCGTAAGCAGAGGTATCCTGGGAAATCACCAGCAGTTCTTTCACGCCAGCATCGGCCAGACGTTTAGCTTCCGCCAGCACGTCGCCAATCGGACGACTCACCAGATCGCCACGCATGGACGGGATGATGCAGAAGGTGCAGCGATGGTTGCAGCCTTCGGAAATTTTCAGGTAAGCGTAGTGACGCGGCGTCAGCTTCACGCCCTGTTCCGGCACCAGGCTCAGGAACGGATTGTGCTTTGGTTTTGGCACGTAGTGATGAACATGTTCCAGCACCTGCTCGTAACTGTGCGGGCCAGTGATCTCCAGCACCTTCGGATGCACTTCGCGGATCTGGTCCTCTTTCGCGCCCAGACAGCCGGTCACAATGACTTTGCCGTTTTCCGTCAGGGCTTCACCGATGGCTTCCAGGGACTCCTGAACCGCGCTGTCGATAAACCCGCAGGTGTTCACAATCACCATATCGGCGTTGTCGTAGCTTGGCACCACGTCATAGCCTTCGGTACGAAGTTCGGTCAGGATGCGTTCGGAATCCACCAGGTTTTTCGGGCAGCCGAGGGAGACGAAGCCGATTTTCGGCGGGTGCGTAACATT
>NZ_JTLF01000123.1:0-423 GCF_000798855.1 Enterobacter sp. ZOR0014
TACACAGGCTAGACACGTATTTGACCAAGTTAGGAATCAAACGGAAGCAAGTGATACATTAAGAGTGTACAATGAAAACAAGATTTTCAAGAGTACAAAACAAGGGCTAGAATTTACGTCTTTCAAAACCACTTTTAAAAAGCAAACAAATGATACTTTACGAGCGCAAGGTGGTAACAGTTCCCTTAATATATTTGATGAAGTCCATACCTATGGCGAGGATATAACAGAGTCAGTTAATAAAGGTTCACGTCAAAAACAAGATAACTGGCAAAGTATTTACATCACTTCTGGCGGACTTAAACGCGACGGACTTTATGATAAACTTGTTGAACGATTCAAATCAGAAGAAGAATTTTACAATGATAGGTCATTCGGCTTGCTTTACATGCTAGAAAATCATGAGCAGGTCAAAGAATGTTC
>NZ_JTLF01000359.1:0-345 GCF_000798855.1 Enterobacter sp. ZOR0014
TTTTCGGGGTGCCCATCAATGAAACGGTGCAGGTCATTCTGATCGTGGTCATCACGGGGTTAGCGACGATTTCGGTGGTGTCCGGCCTGGACAAGGGAATACGCATCCTGTCTGAGCTTAATCTGGGCCTGGCGGTGTTGCTCCTGGCGCTGGTCCTGTGCCTGGGTCCCACTGTGCTTTTGCTGAAGTCATTTGTGGAAAATACGGGGGGTTATCTGTCGGAGCTGGTGAGTAAAACGTTCAACCTTTATGCGTATGAACCTAAGTCGAGCAACTGGCTGGGGGGCTGGACATTATTATACTGGGGATGGTGGCTTTCATGGTCGCCGTTTGTGGGGATGTTCA
>NZ_JTLF01000007.1:0-310 GCF_000798855.1 Enterobacter sp. ZOR0014
GAACATTGTTTTATAGAAAGGGGATTAAACAATGGCAACACAAAAAGCTATAAAGGTCGTAGCTTATAACCCTACAACGGAAGAAGAACTACACTTCAGCTGTAAGGCTCAATGTGCTAAGTATTTTGGTCTTAAAACTAATACAGTCATCAGGTGGCTTGATAATGGTAGACCTGTAATTGAACTGCTGATAGACCTAGATAGAAATCAAGTAGAAATTGAAAAACAAAGCAAACTAAATGGCTTTGAATTATTTACGATTAAGGAGTGGTTAGATTATGTGTAAGAAACGCAAATACACAAGAATGGG
>NZ_JTLF01000289.1:0-262 GCF_000798855.1 Enterobacter sp. ZOR0014
AGACGGATACCACCCCGTCTGAAACCGCGCACAGCGAAGCGGTGCCTGCCGTTACGCCGTCGAAAGCGGACGATCTGAAGCCTGCGCCGAAACCGGCTGACAGCACAACGCCGAAGAAAAAATGGGACGTTCCAAATACGAATTACCCAACGCTTTCTCCGGGTTCTGCAACCGGTAAAACCGGCAAAGATATGCCGAAAACGCCTGAGCACAGAAAGTGGAACGGCGACATGACCAACGGCGTGGCGCCGTCGAGCAACCC
>NZ_JTLF01000380.1:0-1037 GCF_000798855.1 Enterobacter sp. ZOR0014
AACGCCGGGGAGCCGAAGGGAGCGCCTGAGTAATGAAGGGAGCCAGGCTATTTATTTGCCAGGCGTTTTTTAAGGTCAGCGTTTTCTGCCAGAAGTTCCTCCAGCTTCGCCTTTAAAACCGCCGCTTCGTCAGGTAAGGCACTGCCAATTACCTGATCTAAATCAGCTTGCCAATCTTCAGAAAACTCACGAACGCATCCATTTAAAGTCGCCAGTAAAGATTTAGTTTCAGTTGGCAACACAAGACGACCTGATAGATAGACAGCGAGGTTAGTTGCCGCCGCGCTCGCTTTCTGCAATGGTGTGACACCGTCAGTTGGGCGGCGAACAATCACATAGTCAGGATGCTGGTTGATTAGTAGCTGGAAATAGTGCTGCTCGGCCACAGAAAGCCGGTTAATGCCTTGTTCTTTTTTCGCCCAAGCGCTCAACGTAATACCAAAATATTCTGCAATCCCTTGTTGCGTCAGCCCCATATTCACGCGCACGGCCTCAGCAAGTGACCCAGCAACAGCGGGTTTAGCTTCGGTTACTTCATCTGCTGGATTTACCGGCGTTATCACGATACGCCCATTTTCCATGTCAATATTTACGGGATCATCAACATTCAATGAGAGAGCTTTCAGAATGGCTGAAGGAATTCTGACGGTTACACTATTACCGGATTTTTTAATTGCTATTTGCTTCACGCGTGATGTCTCCCTTCAAAAAATCTATGAACTTCTGCACAAGCTCTGGTTGCGGATACTCAGCTGGAATAATCACAGCCTTGTGTTCGACGTAAAATTCCTCTTCCATTGCCTTAAAGCGCTTTTCCTTCGCGCCCGCAGCCTTTTCAGCTTTTGAGGGATTGGTACGATCAAGGGTAGTGAACAGAAAACGGTACTGCTCACCGTCGCTATAGACGTCAAGCGACTTTCTCACGCGCCCTTTACCTCGGGTATAGAATATTTTTTCCATTTTAACACTCCTGCACAGAGCCAACAGAACAGCTGGAGGGGGTTCGATGCCCCCGGAGGCTGTCAGCGCTGTAAACC
>NZ_JTLF01000033.1:0-2614 GCF_000798855.1 Enterobacter sp. ZOR0014
GCAACGGCGGCACACGTAAAAAGGTGGACGAACTCCTGGCTCTTTATCGCCCCTGAGCCGTTTTGCCCGCCGGTAAACACATTTCAAGGAGATGCGGATGAAACAGTTTTTGATTGCTCCCTCAATTCTGTCGGCCGATTTTGCCCGCCTGGGTGAAGACACGGCTAAAGCTCTCGCGGCTGGCGCAGATGTCGTCCATTTCGACGTTATGGATAACCACTATGTCCCCAACCTGACGATTGGCCCAATGGTGCTCAAGGCGCTGCGTAACTACGGCATCACCGCGCCGATCGACGTTCACCTGATGGTCAAGCCGGTCGACCGAATCGTGCCAGACTTCGCCGCGGCGGGGGCCAGCATCATCACTTTCCATCCGGAAGCCTCAGAACATGTGGACCGCACCCTGCAGCTGATCAAAGAGAATGGCTGTAAGGCGGGTCTGGTGTTTAACCCGGCCACGCCGTTGAGCTATCTCGATCATGTCATGGATAAACTGGACGTCATTTTGCTGATGTCTGTTAACCCGGGCTTTGGCGGTCAGTCGTTCATCCCTCATACGCTGGACAAGCTGCGCGAAGTGCGCCGTCGTATTGATGAGTCAGGATACGATATTCGCCTGGAAGTGGACGGCGGTGTGAAAGTGAATAACATTGGTGAAATTGCGGCAGCGGGCGCGGATATGTTCGTTGCCGGGTCGGCCATTTTCGACCAACCGGATTACAAAAAAGTCATTGATGAAATGCGCCGCGAGCTGGCGAAGGTAAGTCATGGATAAATTGCAGGCAATTCGGGGTGTAGCGTTCGACCTCGACGGCACGCTGGTTGACAGCGCGCCGGGCTTAACGAGCGCCGTGGATCAGGCGCTGTATGCCCTTGAGCTGCCCGTTGCGGGCGAAGAACGTGTTGTGACGTGGATTGGCAACGGTGCCGATGTGCTGATGGAGCGCGCGTTAACGTGGGCTCGTCAGGAGCGCGCGTCGCAGCGTTCCGCGCAGGGCAAACCGAGCGTCGATCACGCGGATATCCCTCAGGATGAGCAGCTGCGTATTCTGCGCAAACTGTTCAATCGTTTCTATGAAGAGACCGTTGAAGAGGGGAGTTTTCTCTTCCCGGACGTCCAGGAAACCCTGAGCGCGCTGCATGCCAAAGGCATCCCGCTTGGGTTGGTGACCAATAAACCCACGCCGTTTGTTGCCCCTCTTCTCGACGCGCTGGATATCGCGAAATATTTCTCCGTGATTGTGGGCGGCGATGATGTGCAAAACAAAAAGCCGCATCCGGAACCGCTGTTGCTGGTGGCAGGAAAATTATCCTTAACACCTGCGGAGCTGCTCTTTGTCGGGGATTCCCGCAATGATATTCTGGCTGCCCGCGCGGCAGGATGTCCTTCCGTCGGATTGACCTATGGCTACAACTACGGTGAGGCCATTACGCTGAGTGAGCCGGATGTTGTGTTCGACCACTTCAAAGATTTGTTGCCCGCACTCGGGCTTTCGCACAGTGAACATCAGGAATTGAATAATGACTAAGCCCATCGTATTTAGTGGCGCACAGCCGTCAGGTGAATTGACCATTGGTAACTACATGGGTGCGTTGCGTCAGTGGGTCAGCATGCAGGATGACTACCATTGCATTTACTGCATCGTGGACCTTCATGCCATCACTGCGCGTCAGGATCCTGAGAAGCTGCGCAAAGCCACCCTGGACACCCTGGCCCTCTATCTGGCCTGCGGCATCGATCCTGAGAAGAGCACCATTTTCGTTCAGTCACATGTACCAGAGCACGCACAGCTGGGCTGGGCGCTGAACTGCTACACCTACTTCGGTGAACTGAGCCGCATGACCCAGTTCAAGGATAAATCCGCACGCTATTCTGAAAACATCAACGCCGGTCTGTTTGACTATCCGGTGCTGATGGCGGCTGACATTCTGCTGTACCAGACCAACCAGGTTCCTGTCGGTGAAGACCAGAAACAGCACCTGGAGCTGAGCCGCGATATCGCCCAGCGCTTCAACGCGCTTTATGGCGAGGTGTTTAAAGTACCAGAGCCGTTTATTCCGAAATCGGGCGCACGCGTCATGTCGCTGCTGGAACCGACCAAGAAGATGTCCAAGTCAGACGATAACCGCAACAACGTTATCGGCCTGCTGGAAGATCCTAAATCCGTGGTTAAAAAGCTTAAGCGTGCGGTGACCGACTCCGACGAGCCGCCAGTGGTGCGCTACGACGTGCAGAATAAAGCGGGCGTTTCCAACCTGCTGGATATTCTCTCCGGTGTGACCGGCCAGAGCATTCCAGAGCTGGAACAGCACTTCGAAGGCAAGATGTACGGCCACCTGAAAGGTGAAGTGGCAGACGCCGTTTCCGGCATGCTGACCGAGTTGCAGGAGCGTTATCACCGCTACCGTAACGACGAAGCTTTCCTGCAGAAGGTGATGAAAGACGGTGCGGAAAAAGCCAGCGCGCGCGCGTCAGAAACCCTCAAAGCGGTGTATGAAGCGATTGGGTTTGTGGGTAAACCATAGGTAAAAGCAAAACGGTAACCACGTTACCGTTTTTAGGGTTTGTTCCCTCTCCCCGTGGGAGAGGGTCAGGGTGAGGGCATCAGGCCGC
>NZ_JTLF01000311.1:0-7632 GCF_000798855.1 Enterobacter sp. ZOR0014
GGCGCTGGCGGCAGAAATCCCCAGCACGCCAATTTCAGTGGCGGTATCAAACCCGAGACCAAACAGGAAGCCCACCAGGTACATCTGCCAGCTTTTATTGACGAGGCGGAAGGTTTTGCCAAACAGCCAGCTCATCACCCCACCCTGGGCGGGAAGCTCCACGTCGCTGCGGGCCGCATGCCCCTTTTTCAGCGCCTGGAAACTGCACCATACGCCGCGCAAAATCACCATATTCACCAGCGCCATCGCCAGCAGGAAGGTGGCGGAAACGGCGGTGCCAATCAGGCTCCCGGTCTCGTGGAACCATTCCATATTTTTCTGAAACGCCGTGGCGGTGGCGGCGATAGCGATGGAAGCCAGAACCACGATGGTGGAGTGCCCCAGCGAGAACCACGCCCCCACGCCGGACGGGCGTTTGCCCTGCTGCATCATCTTACGCGTCACGGTATCAATGGCAGCAATGTGGTCGGCATCCACCGCATGACGCAGTCCGTAACACCAGGCCAGCAGGCTTGCCGCCATCAGCGCCGTGCTGCCGCTGAAGGTGTGCCATGCCCAGCCCCAGGCCAGCAGATTTGCCATTACCAGTGCCAGCAGCAGAAGCGCGGCGCGAGGTTCATTGCGTAACAGTCGTAACATTTTAAATCCTTTGTGAACATGACCGGGCAGCGGCGACCACCGCCTGCCCGAAGGAGATCGCTCCGTCACCTGCAGGCAGGCGCGAAGGAAAAAGAAGCGTAAAGTCAGAAAGATAATGCCGCAGGCGCGCGCGCAGCAGGCGGTTATGTAACACACCGCCACTGAGGCAGATTGTTGAAAGCGATAAGCGTCGGGCATGGGATGCGGCATGCTCCGACAGCCCTCTGGCCAGCGCATCGTGAAACGCCCACGCGCGCTCGCAGGGCTCCGCCTGCCAGGCAAGCCACTGTTGCCAGAAAAGTGCAAGGTCGTCCACCGACAGCGTAACCGGGTGTTTCACACCGTTGCACCGTGCCGCCAGCGCCTCCAGCCTGCAGGCCGCTTCGCCTTCGTAGCACTGCGTATCGATGCCCAGCGCACAGGCAACCGCATCAAACAGGCGTCCACAGGACGAGGCCCGCGGCGCGTTGATGCCACGCTGGATCGCCGTCGCCAGTAGCGGCCAGTTCTGGCCCTGCACTGCCCGCGTCTCCGGGAACTGCTGCCAGTCAGGCACAAAGGCCAGGCAGTGGGCGAGCAAATTGCGCCACGGCTGCTTCGCTGCCAGATCGCCCCCCGGCAGCGCAACGGCAGGCAGGCCACCCAAATGTTCGCAGTCGACATAGTTCACCCGCAGGCACTCTCCGCCCCACAGCGCGCCATTCTCGCCCATGCCGATCCCGTCCAGCGTCAGGGCGATAACGTCCCCACCGCCGAGCGGCCAGCCATTTTCAGCCAGACACGCCGCCGCATGGGCATGATGATGCAGCACGGTTTCAACGGGCAGCGCCTGCTCCAGCGCCCACTGACGGGCGTGATACGCCGGATGGGCATCGCACACGACGCGCGCGGGCTTAAAGGCATAAACCTGTTGCATCATTGCCAGCGCCGAACGCCACTGTGCGTCGACCCCCTCGTCACTGAGATCGCCAAAATGCGGGCTCAACACAGCCTGATTTCCGCGCACCAGGCAGAAGGTATTTTTCATCTCTGCCCCGGTAGACAATATGGCAGGGATATCGTCAAACCCGGCGGGTAACGTGATGGCATCCGGCACAAAACCGCGCGCGCGACGCAGCATCGTACCATCCCGATCCACCACCGAATCATCCATCCGTTGCAGAATATCGCGGTTGTGCAGCAGGAAGCCGTCAGCCATGTCGCGGAGCGCATCCAGCGCTTCCTGATTCGTCATCGCAGGCGGGCGGCCGCTGAGGTTGCCGGAGGTCATCACCAGCGGACGCTGGCAGTCCATCATCAGTAAATGCTGAATCGGATTCGCAGGCAGCATCACGCCGACACAATCTAGCCCCGGCGCAATGGCCTCAGGCAGCGCGGGAAGCGAGGCTTTGGGCGTCAACACAATGGGCGCAGCAGGAGAGCGTAGCAGGGTCTGCATCGCCTCCGGCAGGTCATCCGCATCGGGGATCATCACCGCCAGCGGCTTCGTCGGGCGCTGTTTGCGTGCCCGTAGCGTCGCCACCGCCTGCGGGTTAAGCGCGTCGCAGGCAAGGTGAAAGCCTCCCAGCCCCTTGATGGCGACAATACCGCCGCTTTTTAGCTTCTCCACTGCGGCGCGCAATGCCGGTTCGCGCGTGGCGACGCTTTCCCCGGCTCGCCACATCAGCGCTGGCCCGCAGTCCGGGCAGGCCACCGGCTGAGCGTGAAAACGCCGATCGGCCGGGTTGCGATACTCGGCTTCACACGGTGCGCACAGCGGGAAGTCGGCCATTGACGTGGCCGGGCGATCGTAGGGCATGGCGCGGATGATGGTGAAGCGCGGGCCGCAATGGGTACAGTTGATAAACGGGTAACGATAACGGCGCTCGCGGGGATCGCGCATCTCCGCCAGGCACGCCGGACAGGTGGCGGCATCCGGCACGATTTGCGTGTCCATCGCCCCGCTCTCGCTCTGGCGGATGGTAAAATCCGTCGGCAGAGCGGACCAGCTAAAGGGCTGCGTGTCTACGTCGTCAATCCGCGCCAGCGGTGGGCAGTCCTGGCGCAGCCTCGCGGTAAAGTCCCCCCCATTACCCGCGAGACGCACCAGGACACCCTCTCCGTCGTTACAGACGTCGCCCGTCAGCATCATCTGGTGCGCCAGCTGCCAGACAAAGGGACGAAACCCCACGCCCTGCACTTTGCCACGCACCCGAAGCTGTACGCCGTTAACGCGCATTGCGACTTAAAACAGCAGCGATGACGAGGTGTCAAACGCTGCGCGACGGCGTTTTTCTGCGCTCATCTGCTCGAGCTTGTCGCGATCCACGCAGACCAGCGCGTGTGTCGGGCAGGCTTCCATACAGGCCGGGCCAGCTTCGCGGTGGTAGCAAAGGTCGCATTTGTTGGCCTCGGCTTTCTCCGCCCGCACGCTCAGGCCCATACCGCTGTTGCGTACTACCGGACGGACAACCACTTCCATCGCGCCATACGGGCAGGCGACCACGCAGGTTTTACAGCCAATGCAGCGCTCCTGCATCACATGCACAAAGCCCTTCTCGCGTTTAATCGCCCCGTTCGGGCAGACGTTCGCGCACGGTGCGTCTTCGCACTGGCGACAAATAGCGGCGGTGGAAATATTCACGCCTTTAATGACGTGGATGCGTGGCAAAAACGTGTCGGGGGTAAGTGATGCGCAATCCTGCTCCGCCTGATGGGAAACCACGCACGCCACTTCACAGGTACGGCAACCAATGCACTTACTGGCATCGGCCATAATAAAACGGTTCATCTGCTTCTCCAGCATTACAGTTATGCGCGGAGCTATTCATAAACCGTGCCAATTATTAACCAATTGATTTTAAATGACTTTAAAAATCACAGCCGCGCTGTCATCGTCACTTATGACGATGACAGCTGTCGACATCAGCAGTGGGGGCCGTCAGTCACGGAGTCGCGCAGGATAAGCTCGCCGGAGAACGTTTGCTGATATTTGAATTCACCGCCGTCGAGCATGAAAATCAGACGACTGATGGTTTCCTGGATCATCTCCGTGACCGGAATACGCACGCTGGAGAGCGAAGGCACAATGTACGGCGCTATCGCCACGTCGTCGAAGCCGATGACTGACACCGCGTCCGGCGTGGCAACGCCGCTCTCGTGCAGCTGTTTAATGGCGCCAATCGCCATGTCGTCGTTGCTCGCCACCAGCGCCGTAAAGCGTTCGCCGCGTGCGAGCAGTTCGGATACCGCCGCCGCGCCGCTGGCCGGGTTCCACTTCCCTTCGGCGATAAGCTCGTCGCGCAGGGCAATACCGTGCTGCGTCAGCGCATCTTTGTAACCAGACAGTCGCTCAACGCCGGTCGGGGAATCCAGCGAACCGGTGATAAACGCAATCTCCCGGTGCCCTTTTGCAATCAGCTGCGACACCGCGTCCTGACAGGAAGCTTTATGATCGGACCAGACGCTGTGGCTGCTGTTTTTCCGCAGGCGGCGGTTGAGCACCATAATCGGCTGCTCACACTTCTCGACGATCGCATCCAGTTCATCCACGTTCAAAAAGCGCGGGTAGATGATCACCGCGTCGCAGCGCATATCGAGCAGATACTGGATCGCCTCGCGCTCTTCATCGGCGCTGTGCTTGCCGTCCGCGAGGATCAACTGCCGCCCTTTCTCTTCCGTCATTCGTGCGGCATGAAACAGCAGTTCGCTAAAGTAGACGCCGTGATAAAGGGTGTTCGTCACCACCAGCCCCAGGGTCTGGGTACGTTTGGTCGCCAGGTTTCGCGCCAGTAAATTCGGGCGATAACCGCTCTCTTCAATGGCCTGAAAAACCCGGTCTTTGGTCTCCTGGCTGACATAGCCATTTCCCGACAGCACGCGGGATACCGTCGCTTTCGAAACGCCTGCCCGCTTCGCCACTTCAAGCATCGTGGTCATGTTGTTATTCCATCTGAATCTGATGAAGCGCAGTGTACTGCACTGCAGAAAAATTGTCGCAGCGGCGAAATCACGCTTTCGCTACCGACCAGTGATCATCATCACGAATTGAAAAAATGACCAAAAATCGATCTTGTTTCACTCAAAGAAACTCATGATGATTATGTGGAACCGGTTTCCTACATTTCACACAACGATAACAGGATCACATCCGATGGCCAAAAATTACGCTGCGCTGGCGAACGACGTTATCAGCGCGCTGGGCGGCAAAGCGAACATCGTCGCCGTCACCCACTGCATGACGCGACTGCGTTTCGTTCTGAAAGACGAAACCCTCACTGACGCCGCGCGCCTGAAAAGCATCAGCGGCGTGCTTGGCGTAGTGCGTAACGACAACCAGTGCCAGGTGATCATTGGCAACACGGTTTCTCAGGCCTACCGCGAAGTGGTAAGCCTGCTGCCCGTTGACCTGCAGCCCGCGGTGCCGGAAGGCCCGCAGAAGCTGACGTTACGCCGCATTGGTGCCGGGATCCTCGACGCGCTGATCGGCACCATGTCGCCGCTGATCCCCGCGATCATCGGCGGTTCGATGGTCAAGCTGCTGGCGATGATCCTTGAGATGACCGGCGTGCTGCCAAAGGGCGCGCCAACGCTTACCATTCTGACGGTGATTGGCGACGGGGCATTCTTCTTCCTGCCGCTGATGGTGGCCGCCTCGGCGGCAGTGAAATTCAAAACAAATATGTCGCTGGCGATCGCCATTGCGGGCGTGCTGGTGCACCCGAGCTTTATCGAGCTGATGGCGAAAGCCGCGCAGGGCGAGCATGTTGAGTTCGCCTTTATCCCGGTGACGGCGGTGAAATACACCTACACCGTTATCCCCGCGCTGGTGATGACCTGGTGCCTGTCTTACATCGAACGCTGGGTCGATCGCATTACCCCGGCGGTGACGAAAAACTTCCTCAAGCCGATGCTGATCGTCCTGATTGCCGCCCCGCTCGCCATCGTGCTGATTGGGCCGCTCGGGATCTGGATCGGGAGCGCTATCTCCGCACTGGTTTACACCATTCACGGCTATCTGGGCTGGCTCTCCGTCGCCATCATGGGCGCACTCTGGCCGCTGCTGGTCATGACGGGGATGCACCGCGTCTTTACGCCAACCATCATTCAGACCATTGCCGAAACGGGTAAAGAAGGGATGGTCATGCCGTCAGAAATCGGCGCCAACCTGTCGCTCGGCGGTTCGTCTTTAGCGGTGGCATGGAAAACCAAAAACCCGGAACTGCGCCAGACGGCGCTGGCTGCGGCGGCTTCTGCCATCATGGCGGGGATCTCTGAACCGGCACTGTACGGTGTGGCGGTACGTCTCAAGCGTCCGCTGATTGCGAGCCTGATCAGCGGCTTTATCTGCGGCGCGGTGGCTGGCATCGCGGGTCTTGCCAGCCACTCGATGGCGGCGCCGGGGCTGTTTACCAGCGTGCAATTCTTCGACCCGGCCAACCCGATGACCATCGTCTGGGTATTCGGCGTGATGGCGCTGGCAGTTGTGCTGTCGTTTGTTCTGACCCTGCTGTTAGGGTTTGAGGATATCCCGGTCGAAGACGAGGCCGAAAAAGCGCGCGCTCTGCAGACCGCGCCGGTACAGAACAACGCAGCAAAAGCATAAATTGAAAGCGAGGTAAGAATGTCTGTTTTTCCACAAGGATTTTTATGGGGCGGCGCGCTTGCCGCTAACCAGAGTGAAGGTGCTTACCGTGAAGGCGGCAAAGGACTGACGACGGTCGATATGATCCCCCACGGCGCCAATCGTCTGGCGGTGAAGCTCGGCAAGGAAAAGCGTTTTTCGCTGCGTGACGACGAGTTTTACCCGAGCCACGAGGCGATTGATTTTTACCATCGCTATAAAGAAGACATCGCCCTGATGGCGGAGATGGGCTTTACGGTATTCCGCACCTCGATTGCCTGGAGCCGCCTCTACCCGAACGGTGACGAACCGCTGCCGAACAAAGAGGGCATAGCCTTTTACCGCGCGGTATTTGAGGAGTGCAAAAAGTACAACATCGAGCCGCTGGTGACGCTCTGCCACTTCGACGTGCCGATGCACCTTGTGACGGAATACGGCTCCTGGCGCAACCGCAAGATGGTCGACTTCTTCGCCCGCTACGCCCGCACCTGCTTTGAGGCGTTTGACGGGCTGGTAAAATACTGGCTGACCTTCAACGAAATCAACATCATGCTGCACAGCCCGTTCTCCGGTGCCGGGCTGGTGTTTGAGGAAGGTGAAAACGAAGATCAGGTAAAATATCAGGCCGCGCACCACGAGCTGGTGGCGAGCGCGCTGGCAACCAAAATCGCTCACGAGGTGAACCCGGAAAATCAGGTGGGCTGCATGCTGGCGGGCGGTAACTTCTATCCGTACTCCTGCAAACCGGAAGACGTGTGGATGGCGCTGGAGAAAGACCGCGAGAACCTGTTCTTTATCGACGTGCAGGCACGCGGCCGCTATCCGGCCTACTCTGCTCGCGTGTTCCGTGAGAAAGGCGTGGTCATTGTCAAAGACCCCGGCGATGACGAGCTGCTGAAAAACACCGTCGATTTTGTCTCGTTCAGCTATTACGCCTCGCGCTGCGCGTCGGCGGATATGAACGCGGGCAACACCAGCGCGGCAAACATCGTGAAGTCCCTGCGTAACCCGCACATCCAGGTGAGCGAATGGGGCTGGGGCATTGACCCGCTTGGCCTGCGCATCACCATGAACATGATGTACGACCGCTACCAAAAGCCGCTGTTCCTGGTGGAAAACGGCCTGGGTGCGAAAGATGTCATTGATGAAAACGGCGAGATTAACGACGACTACCGCATCAGCTATCTGCGCGAGCATATCCGCGCGATGGGTGATGCGATTGAGGACGGCGTGCCGCTGATGGGCTACACCACCTGGGGCTGTATCGACCTGGTTTCAGCGTCTACCGGCGAAATGAGCAAACGCTACGGGTTCGTGTACGTTGACCGCGACGATGCGGGGAACGGCACGCTGGACCGGAAGCGCAAGAAATCGTTCTGGTGGTATAAGAA
>NZ_JTLF01000343.1:0-555 GCF_000798855.1 Enterobacter sp. ZOR0014
TGAAATGGGACATATTGCGCATATGCTTTGGCGGATAAAAAATATGATTATTCTCACGGGGATTATTTTTTTTATGATACTTTTTGCGGGAATTCTTAATGAAGTGATTGATGGTACCTGGGAGGGGCTTGTGTCATTTGTCACTACATACTTTTGGTTGTTCGTTATAGTTTTGTTGGGAGGCGGAGGAGTCTCAGGATTAATTGCATTCTTTGCTTGCAAAGCCTGTGCTCCTACATGTTGTAAACTGGCAGAGGAAATTTTTCATTTGATGGGAATGAAAAATGTTTCGACAGTAAATCTTAATAAGCTGACAAAACGACGTGAGCATCAGTTAAAAGATAATGGGAGGTGGCATGACCCAAGTGATAAAAGCAAACCAGCCTGTCCAAGTGGGAAATTCATTTATTCTGATGAAAGCTGGTATTACTACTAGCTGACTAAATTACAGTGTCAATGCTTATCATATCTGTAATCCAGGGCCTGAATGTGCAAGGATATTTCATGAATTCAGTTGAAAATCAGCAGGTATGCTCCCGGTTTGTTGAGCCAGAG
>NZ_JTLF01000145.1:0-270 GCF_000798855.1 Enterobacter sp. ZOR0014
AGGTCAAAAGAAATGGCTACAACTTACTAGAGATTTAGGTACAGTAGAAACACAAGCTAATAGGCTAGAGGGCGAAATTAAGCAAGTCGAGGGTGCTATTAGTTCAGGCTCTTGGAACATTGACGCTAAAATGGATACTAAAGGCGTTAATAGCGGAATTGAGGGCATGAAGTCACGCTTTAGCGGTCTTAGAGAGATTGCTGTTGGTGCATTCAGACAAATCGGTGCAAGTGCTGTTAGTGCTGTCGGTAACGGCTTAAAAGAATGTTC
>NZ_JTLF01000339.1:0-416 GCF_000798855.1 Enterobacter sp. ZOR0014
GAACATAAACCAAAAGGGGAGAATTAAAAAGTGACCAATATATTTGAAAAAGTACAGACAGCCAAGCACTTAAAAGAGCGTGAAGACTTAATAAATTTAAAAGATGACTGGCTTATTGATACGTTAATGCCAAGTTCACAAGCTGGAATACTTGTAGCTCCATTTAAGTCATTTAAAAGCTCTCTAGCAATGCACATGGCTTTAATGGTATCGCAAGGGTTACCTTTTTTTGGTTATGATACAAAGCGAAGCAAGACACTATACATAGACAATGAAGATACTGACAGAGAGTTAAACAAAAGGCTTAGAAATAAAGATAATGCACCAGAAGACTTACATTTTTTGACAGGTGGAGAGTTTATGCTTGATGATTCGCACCACATGAACTTATTATATGAATACATTAAAGAATGTTC
>NZ_JTLF01000051.1:0-208 GCF_000798855.1 Enterobacter sp. ZOR0014
AATGCCGGTATCAAAAACCGGTGCCTTACCGCTTGGCGATACCCCATCCGTGCAACGCTTACCTGGGAATGGTGCGGGAGGCGAGACTTGAACTCGCACACCTTGCGGCGCCAGAACCTAAATCTGGTGCGTCTACCAATTTCGCCACTCCCGCAAAAAAGATGGTGGCTACGACGGGATTCGAACCTGTGACCCCATCATTATGAGT
>NZ_JTLF01000265.1:0-432 GCF_000798855.1 Enterobacter sp. ZOR0014
TCCTGGCCGACCGGCCTTTATCGGAAAGCACCGCGCTTTCCATGTAATACATATTACAGATTATAGTGTTATTTTGCAATCGTTTTGAATTAAAAGAGGCGACAAATACAGGTCTATTTTGCATTGCCGGTGAGTGTCGCCGGGGACGCGGCGCAGCCGCCTGGATAACTCAATATGACACGGTACACCCCCCCTCCCTGCAAAGCCCAACTACCACCGGCCTTAACGCCACGATTCCGCCTGGATTAAGCCAGTCCCGGTGAGCGGTCAGGATGGCGCTTGCGACATGCTGAGCGTGATTTCCGGGTGCGTGGTACGGCGACATGTCGCCGTTCCCGCATGGCTGATACCTCGATCATGTAGCGGCTCACAATACAGCAGAGACTGCCAGCATTTCGCCAGCTGCAGCTGCGACCGGCGACGCTTTTTTGC
>NZ_JTLF01000032.1:0-799 GCF_000798855.1 Enterobacter sp. ZOR0014
GAACATCTGGTTGGCGTATGGAATGCAGTTTCAGGCTTCTTTGGCGGTATATTTAACGCTGTAAAATCAGTAGTTTCAACAGTATTTAGTGCAATCGGAAGTTTTGCTTCTAGCGCTTGGGGAGTAGTTTCATCAATATGGAATGCAGTTTCAGGCTTCTTTAGTGGCATATTCAATTCTGTTCGCAGTGTCGTTAGCGGAGTGTTTAGCGCTCTTGGTGGCTTTGCTTCAAAAGCTTGGGATGCAATTTCAGGTGTATTTAACGGAGTAGCTGATTTCTTTAAGGGAGCGTTTGACGGTGCTAAAGATATAGTTAGCGGAGTATTCGAGGCTTTTGGTAAATTTGCTTCAAATGCTTGGGATGCAATAACAGGAGTATTTAAGGGCATTGGCGACTTCTTTAGCGGAATATTTGGAGGAGTCAAAGATACAATAGACAGCGTTCTTGGAGGTGTAACAGATACAATTAAAAATATCAAAGGTTCAATTGATTGGGTTGCAAGTAAAGTTGGCGGACTATTCAAAGGTTCTATGGTAGTAGGCTTAACAGATGTCAATTTATCTTCTAGCGGTTACGGTTTAAGCACTAACAGTGTATCAAGCGACAATAGAACATATAACACATTTAACGTGCAAGGCGGTGCTGGTCAAGATGTTTCTAACTTAGCGCGTGCAATCAGACGAGAATTTGAACTAGGGAGGGCTTAATGGTAAGACAGTATAAAATACATACTAACTTAGACGGAACAGACGACAAAGTTTGGGACGTTACAAATGGAAAAGTTAGATTTTAATGTTC
>NZ_JTLF01000315.1:0-15936 GCF_000798855.1 Enterobacter sp. ZOR0014
TTCGCCGGGTGGCGGCTACGCCTTACCCGGCCTTCAAAACCGTTGGCATCGTTAAATCGCGGCGTCGTCTTCTTCGCCGGTACGGATACGGATTACGCGCGCCACGTCAAAGACGAAGATTTTACCGTCGCCAATTTTGCCCGTCTGCGCCGTGCGGATGATGGTATCCACGCAGGTATCGACGATGTCATCGCTGACCACGATTTCAATTTTCACTTTCGGCAGAAAATCGACCATGTACTCTGCGCCACGATAAAGCTCGGTGTGGCCTTTCTGACGACCAAAACCTTTCACTTCCGTCACGGTCATCCCGGTGATGCCGACTTCCGCCAGCGCTTCACGCACATCATCCAGTTTGAAAGGTTTAATAATCGCATCAATCTTTTTCATGGTGGGTCCTTAAACGCTTGCCTGTAAGCTGCCTCGTAATCGATTGCTCACAGTACCATACGGCATTACTCTTTAAAATCGTTTGCTTCCAGCTCGTGGCGTGAGAGCAGCTTGTAAAACTCGGTGCGGTTGCGTCCGGCCATTCGCGCTGCGTGGGTCACGTTGCCTTTGGTGATCTGCAGCAGCTTGCGCAGATAGTTCAGCTCGAACTGGTTACGCGCTTCGGCGAACGTCGGCAAGGCCGTGTTTTCCCCTTCCAGCGCCTGCTCCACCAGCGCATCGCTGATAACGGGCGATGACGTCAACGCCACACACTGCTCAATCACGTTTACCAGCTGGCGAACGTTACCCGGCCAGCTGGCCGCCATCAGCCGTTTCATCGCATCGGTGGAAAACGCGCGGACAAACGGTTTATGGCGATCGGCCGCCTGACGCAACAGGTGATTCGCCAGCAGCGGAATATCTTCAGCACGCTCCGCCAGTGCCGGGATTTTGAGATTCACCACGTTCAGACGGTAGTAGAGGTCTTCACGAAACTCGTTGCGCGCCATCACTTTTGGTAAGTCGCGGTGGGTGGCGGAAATAATTCGTACGTTAATATCAATATCGCGGTTGCTGCCCAGCGGGCGCACTTTACGTTCCTGAAGCACGCGCAGCAGTTTGACCTGTAGCGGCGCAGGCATGTCACCAATCTCGTCGAGGAACAGCGTGCCGCCTTCCGCGGCCTGGAACAGCCCTTCCCGGCTGCTTACCGCGCCGGTGAAGGCGCCACGGGCATGACCAAACAGTTCGGACTCAAGCAATTGTTCCGGAAGCGCACCGCAGTTAATGGCAATAAAGGCATTTTTGCTGCGCGGGCTGGCGTTATGGATCGCCTGCGCCAGGATCTCTTTCCCGGTTCCGCTCTGGCCGTTAATCAGCACGCTGACGTCGGACTGGGCGACCATCCGCGCCTGCTCAAGCAGACGTAGCATGATCGGGCTGCGGGTCACAATGGATTCACGCCATGCGTCGTCGCCAGAGGGTGCCGCGTGCTCCAGCGCGCTGTCGATGGCTTTGTAGAGTGCGTCTTTATCTACCGGCTTGGTGAGGAAGCTGAATACGCCCTGCTGGGTTGCGGCGACGGCATCCGGAATTGACCCGTGTGCCGTCAGGATAATCACTGGCATGCCCGGCTGCTGCTTCTGGATCTCCGCGAACAGCTGCAGACCGTCCATTTCGTCCATCCGCAGATCGCTGATGACCAGATCAATTTTCTCGCGGCTAAGGACTTTCAGCCCTTCCTGTCCGCTTTCCGCAGTCACTACGCTGTAGCCTTCACTCACCAGACGCATCCCCAGCAGCTTTAACAGCCCGGGGTCGTCATCCACCAGTAAGAGATGGGCAGGTTTACGGCTCGTCATGCTTCACATCCTCTTGTTTCTGCGTGTCGCTGTCCGGTGCTGCGGATGCGCTACCAGGCTGATATTTGCGCGACGAGAGCTGTCTTTCGATATCGGTCAGGTTTTCCAGCTTGCGCGTCGTGGTATCCAGCTGAGTGCGTAAATGCTGTTGCTGTTGACGCAGCGTATCAAGTTCGCTGTCGGTGGACTGCTGGAGCTTGCTGTAGCGAGAGCGCTCTTCAGACAGCTGAAGCTGTAAGGTCTGACCATCCCGCCAGAGCTGGTATACCGGTCGTACCTGTACCGGGAGCGCGATCGTAAAGGTATCCAGCCGGGTCACATTAGCCCGACGTTCGACGGGGGTGATTTTCGCA
This sequence comes from Enterobacter sp. ZOR0014, assembly GCF_000798855.1. Lineage (NCBI taxonomy): Bacteria > Pseudomonadati > Pseudomonadota > Gammaproteobacteria > Enterobacterales > Enterobacteriaceae > Enterobacter > Enterobacter sp. ZOR0014. Next base: position 2,147 of record NZ_JTLF01000315.1, read on the forward strand.
TCGGCCAGTAGAATTCCACGCTTGAAAGCGTCCTGCCAGGTGTCGTCATCCAGCATCGCCGCTTTCGAACGGGCATCCACCGGCGCAAGACGCTGGGCACAATCTATTCCGCGCAGCCAGAACAGCGGATTATTTTCGACATCATGCCCTGACAAATTCCAGATATCGTCACAGCGGGTAGAGAGGAAATCCGCCAGCTGGTTATCCGGCCATTTATCTTCTTGTTTACCGCTTATCGCACTTTGTGGCGCATGGGAAACGCACCCTGCCAGAAATAAACAGGGTAAACCCAGGCGAAATGTGTTGCTGGAAAACACCGCGCGTACGGCGCGGAAAAAGACGTGTGACATACTCACCAGACTTAGATTCATTTTATTGGTTTTTCCGGCTCAGGGGCAGTTCAATACGGAAGCAAACATCCGCACGTTCGTCCGTGGCAATGTTTAGCTCACCCTGCATGCGTCGTATGCAGTCCCGGGCGATGCTTAAGCCCAGACCACTTCCTTTTACCGCACCCTTCCGCTGATGACTCCCCTGGAAAAAGGGTTCGAAGATCATGGTTTTTTCGTCATCAGGGATCGGGGTGCCGGTGTTAGCGACGTCAATAAACACCCGGGAACCCATCGTATAACTTCGGATATAAATGTTACCGGATTCAGTACCATAGTGCACCGCATTGGAGTAAAGATTATCCAGAACGCTCATTAAAAGCATCGGTTCAGCGAGACAGGCAGGCGCACTCAACTCCACCCCGGTATGCATCATTTTAGCTCTTGCTGGCAAGCTATGGGCGGAGATCACCATATCCACCAGCGGCGCAATCTCGACCTCTTCAAGAACGACCGCCCCGTCAGCCAGCTTGCGGTTGTAATCCAGCAGCTGTTCAATCAGCTTTTGCAGGTTGCGGCTGCTGGCATCCAGAATCTCAACAATTTCTTTCTGTTCTGGCGTTAGCGGCCCTGCCACCTCGTCTGCCAGCAGCTCCGTTCCTTCACGCATGCTGGCGATCGGCGTTTTCAGTTCATGGGAAATATGGCGCAGGAACTGATGACGCTGGGATTCCAGCCACGCCAGACGCTCAGACAGCCAGATAATACGCTGACCAACGGAGCGCAGCTCGCGCGGGCCTTTAAAGGAAACCGAATCCCCGAGCGATTTCCCCTCTCCAAGACGGTTGATCATACGCTGAATGCCCTTCACCGGGCCGATGATCATACGGGTAAAGAGCAGAACCAGCCCGAGACTCACCAGGAAAAGCACCAGTGCCTGCCAGCCGAAGAACTGCCCGCGTTCGGCTATCTCCTGCTGCAGCTGCTGACCGCGAGAGAAAATGACCGTGCGGGTTGACTGCACCATCTCGGTGTTGGCGGCAGCAAACGCTTCAAGACGCGCGGCGGCGGCGGCATCCGGCCCGCTATTGTGGCATTGCAGCTGCGCAAGATCGTTCAGATCCTGACGCAATGCCTGATACAGCTTGTCGTCGGGCAACACGCCCGCATGCGCGTCCAGCATCTCGCTGTAGCGCTTGCGCTGACTCTGGTAAACCTTTTCCAGCGTCCGATCGTCAAGCACGCAGTACTGGCGATAGCTACGCTCCATCTCCAGCGCGGCGTTGGTCATCGCTTCACTGCGTCTGGCGTCGATAAGCGTGGTGCGGTTAGTCAGTGCGGCCTGAGCGCTCAGCGCGTTAAGGCTTTGCCACGCCTGCCAGGCGAGGATCAGCAATGGCAGCAGGATTAGCAGGAAGGCCATCATCACGAGCTGTCGCAGGGAGCGGGGAAAAACGGGCCAGCGTTTCAACGCATTACTCTCTTCATGGGGGTTTACGCAGAGCGTAACTGAGTCTGCCCTTCAGATACAACAAAGCCGGGTAAAAACCCGGCTTTGTTATGGAATAAGGCGGTGCCTAACTCGACGTTTCGCCCTGGCCTGATAAAGCATCGCTATGATCAGTAGTTGGACGGCAGGCACCTTTTTGTGCGTCATTCGAAATTTATGTAGCACGTCCCGAAGGGGCTGACATAAGAAGGTGAATGAGCCACTGGTTAATATTATGCAACACTCGTGCCAGAATGCAAAACAAAACATTAACGCATTGATATATAAACATTTTACCAACTTCACCTGTTCATTATCGTTTGAATGATTTTCAGGCTAAGTGTCGCTATTAAGCAACACCTTAACAGGAACCTGTTCTGCCATATATAAATCAATGAGTTAAATGTCTCCTTTTGGAGACAGTCGCAAACCGTCTTTGTCGCAATTTTGCGACACGCATAAAAAAGCCCGGTGCGCTACGCTTACCGGGCCTGGAAGGTACCTGCTTTACATCTTAACCCAACTGTTTACGCGCATTGCGGAAGATACGCATCCACGGGCTGTCCTCGCCCCAGTTTTCCGGGTGCCAGGAGTTGCTCACGGTACGGAACACGCGCTCCGGGTGCGGCATCATAATGGTTGCACGACCACTTTCGCTGGTGACTGCCGTAATACCGTTGACCGAGCCGTTCGGGTTAGCCGGATAGCTTTCGGTGACCTTGCCGAAGTTATCGACAAAGCGCAGCGCCACCAGACCTTTGCTTTCAAGCTGAGCCAGATGTGCTGCATCACGCACTTCTACCTGACCTTCACCGTGGGACACGGCGATTGGCATCTGTGATCCGACCATGCCCTGCAGCAGCAGAGATGGGCTTTGTGTCACTTCCACCAGGCTGAAGCGCGCTTCAAAGCGGTCAGACTGGTTACGCACAAAGCGCGGCCAGGCTTCGCTGCCCGGGATAAGCTCGCGCAGGTTGGACATCATCTGGCAACCGTTACACACGCCCAGCGCCAGCGTTTGCGGACGGTGGAAGAAGGTTTCGAACTCGTCGCGCACGCGGCTGTTAAACAGAATGGACTTCGCCCAGCCTTCACCGGCGCCCAGTACGTCACCGTAAGAGAAACCACCGCAGGCCACCAGCGCCTGGAAATCTTCCAGACCGGTACGCCCGGCCAGCAGATCGCTCATGTGAACGTCGATGGCGTCAAAGCCCGCACGGTGGAAGGCAGCCGCCATTTCAACGTGGGAGTTAACGCCCTGCTCGCGCAGCACGGCCACCTTCGGACGTGCACCCGTCGCAATGTACGGCGCGGCGATGTCTTCGTTGATGTCGAAGGAGAGCTTCACGTTCAGGCCTGGATCGCTGTCGTTAGCCTTCGCGTTATGCTCCTGATCGGCACATTCCGGGTTATCACGCAGGCGCTGCATCTGCCAGGTCGTTTCCGCCCACCACATACGCAGCGTGGTGCGGCTTTCGCTGAAGACGGCATGACCGTCAGCTTCAATGACAAAGCGGTCGCCCTGTACGGCTTTACCCAGATAATGTACGCAGTCTGCCAGACCGTGCTGCGCAAGAATGGCTTCAACCGCATCGCGGTCTGCCGCACGCACCTGAATCACCGCGCCCAGCTCTTCATTGAACAGCGCTGCCAGGCGGTCTTCACCCAGAGAGGCAATATTCGCCTCCACACCACAGTGGCCGGTGAAGGCCATCTCTGCCAGCGTGACCAGCAGGCCGCCGTCGGAGCGGTCGTGGTAGGCCAGCAGCTTACGCTGCGCCACCAGCGCCTGAATTGCATCGTAGAAGCCTTTTAACTGGGCCACGTCACGCACATCGGCCGGTGTATCACCCAGCTGACGATAAACCTGCGCCAGCGCCGTGGCACCCAGCGCGTTGTGACCTTTACCCAGGTCAATCAGCAACAGGGCGTTGTCTTCGGTCGCAAGCTGCGGCGTCACGGTGTGACGTACGTCTTCCACGCGCGCAAAGGCGGAGATGATCAGCGACAGCGGAGAAGTGATCTCGCGCTGCTCGTTGCCTTCCTGCCAGCGGGTTTTCATCGACATGGAGTCTTTGCCCACCGGAATGGTCAGCCCAAGCGCAGGACACAGCTCTTCGCCCACCGCTTTCACGGCTTCATACAGGCCCGCATCCTCGCCAGGGTGACCGGCAGCGGCCATCCAGTTAGCGGAGAGCTTGATACGTTTGATATCGCCAATCTGCGTCGCGGCAATGTTGGTCAGCGCTTCCCCCACAGCCAGGCGGGCGGACGCGGCGAAGTCCAGCAGCGCCACAGGCGTGCGTTCGCCCAGGGCCATCGCTTCACCGTAGTAGCTGTCGAGACTCGCGGTGGTTACGGCACAGTTTGCGACCGGGATCTGCCACGGGCCGACCATCTGATCGCGCGAGACCATACCGGTTACGGTACGGTCGCCAATGGTGACCAGGAAGGTTTTCTCTGCCACCGCCGGCAGGTGCAGCACGCGGTTGACCGCTTCTGCAACGGTGATGCCCTGGCGATCCAGCGCTTTGCCCGCTGCTTTACGCGTTTGCACGTCGCGGGTCATCTTCGGCGTTTTACCGAGCAGAACGTCCAGCGGCAGATCGATCGGCTGGTTGTCGAAATGGGTGTCGCTCAGGGTCAGGTGCTTCTCTTCGGTCGCTTCGCCGATGACGGCATACGGCGCGCGCTCGCGGCGGCACAGCTCGTCAAACAGCGGCAGTTGATCCGCTGCAACCGCCAGAACATAACGTTCCTGGGATTCGTTACACCAGATCTCCAGCGGGCTCATGCCTGGCTCATCGCTCAGGATATCGCGCAGGTTGAAGCGGCCACCGCGACCGCCATCGCTCACCAGCTCCGGCATGGCGTTAGACAGACCGCCCGCGCCCACGTCATGGATAAAGAGAATCGGGTTCGCGTCGCCCAGCTGCCAGCAGCGGTCGATGACTTCCTGGCAGCGACGCTCCATTTCCGGGTTGTCGCGCTGAACGGAAGCAAAGTCGAGATCCGCATCTGACTGACCGGAGGTCATGGAGGATGCCGCGCCGCCGCCCAGGCCGATGTTCATCGCCGGGCCGCCCAGCACGATCAGCTTCGCGCCAACCACGATCTCGCCTTTCTGAACGTGATCGGCACGGATATTGCCGATCCCACCCGCCAGCATGATCGGTTTGTGATAGCCACGCAGCTCTTCGCCGTTGTGACTGTCCACTTTCTCTTCATAGGTACGGAAGTAGCCGTTCAGTGCCGGACGGCCAAATTCGTTGTTGAATGCCGCACCGCCCAGTGGACCGTCGGTCATGATATCCAGCGCGGTCACAATGCGCTCTGGCTTGCCGAAATCCTCTTCCCATGGCTGCTCAAAGCCCGGGATGCGCAGGTTGGAGACGGAGAAACCAACCAGGCCCGCTTTTGGTTTCGCACCACGTCCCGTTGCACCTTCATCACGGATTTCACCGCCTGAACCGGTGGCCGCACCCGGCCACGGGGAAATTGCCGTCGGGTGGTTGTGGGTTTCCACTTTCATCAGGATATGCGCAGGCTCCTGATGGAAGTCGTAACGACCGGTAGCGTGGTCAGCAAAATAGCGCCCAACCTCGGAGCCTTCCATCACCGCGGCATTGTCTTTATAGGCAGACAGCACGTGGTCGGGGGTTTGCTCCATGGTGTTTTTGATCATTTTGAACAGCGATTTAGGCTGCTGTTCGCCGTCAATAATCCAGTCGGCGTTGAAAATTTTATGGCGGCAGTGCTCGGAGTTGGCCTGCGCGAACATGTAGAGCTCGATGTCGTTCGGGTTGCGGTTCAGCTTAACAAACGCATCCTGCAGGTAGTCGATTTCGTCTTCTGCCAGCGCCAGGCCGAGACGCAGGTTAGCGTCAATCAGCGCCTGACGGCCCTGCCCCAGCAGGTCTACGCTTTGTACCGGCGCAGGCTGATGGTGGGAGAAGAGCTTCTGTGCGTCATCAAGAGAGGCAAACACGCTTTCCATCATGCGGTCATGCAGCTCGGCGGCAACCGCCTGCCACTGCGCGTCGCTCAGGGTCGAGGCGTCAACGTAGTAGGCCACGCCGCGCTCCAGACGGTTAATCTGGCTCAGGCCGCAGTTGTGGGCAATGTCGGTGGCTTTAGAAGACCAGGGGGAGATGGTGCCCGGACGCGGCGTCGCAAGGATCAGTTTGCCGGTTGGCGTATGGCTACTCAGATTTGGGCCATACTTGAGCAGGCGTTCCAGCTGTACGCGCTCCTCTGCATTCAGGGGGGCATTCAGGTCAGCAAAATGGACATACTCAGCGTAAATATTGCTTACCGGAAGGTCGGCCGCCTGAAAACGTGCCAGCAGTTTGTTAATACGGAAGGCAGACAGTGCAGGCGAACCACGCAGAATTTCCATCATAAGTCTCTCGTCTTCGAAGCGCCGGGGCGCTTTCAGTGTGCGCAAGGGGGGAAAACGGGCGTCATTATAGAGAATCCTGAGCGCCGACGAAACCGTTTGCGTGGAAATAAAATTGGCGGAGACATTTAGCAATAGATGTGACCTGTCTCTCTAATTGGTTGCCAAGTGGCGCAAGTTTACGCAAAATGCCGCTCATTCAATGGCAAACCTGATTATCAAACATGGCTACAGCATACTGAGGCAACCGGCGTCGCAGAGAATTAACTAATTGAAAAAATTAAAGATTAATTATCTGCTCATCGGCATTGTTACGTTGCTGCTGGCAGTGGCCCTCTGGCCTTCCATCCCCTGGTTCGGTAAAGCCGAAAACCGTATCGCCGCCATTCAGGAGCGGGGGGAGCTGCGCGTCAGTACGCTCAACTCTCCGCTGATTTACAGCGACATTAACGGCAAAATTATTGGCCTTGATTATGAACTGGCGCAGCAGTTCGCCGATTATCTTGGCGTGAAGCTTAAAATTACCGTTCGCCAGAATATCAACCAGCTGTTCGACGACCTTGATAACAACGATGCCGACATACTGGCAGCCGGTCTGGTCTATAACAGTGAGCGTAGCAAAAACTATCAACCGGGCCCGACCTATTACTCCGTTTCGCAACAGCTGGTCTATCGCGTCGGGAGTCTGCGGCCACGCACGCTGGCCTCCATTAACGATCAACAGCTGACCATTGCGCCCGGCCATGTGGTGATTGAGGATCTGCGTGAGCTGAAAGAGAAGAAATACCCCGACCTGAGCTGGAAGGTTGATCCGAAACTGGGCACAACGGAGCTGCTGGAGCAGGTAAAAGATCAGAAACTGCCCTACACCATTGCCGATTCGGTTGCGATCAGTCTGTTCCAGCGCGTGCATCCTGAAATTGCCGTAGCGCTCGACGTTACCGACGAGCAGCCGGTGACCTGGTTTAGTCAGCTCGATGACGATCAGACTCTTTCTGCGGCCATGCTCGATTTCTATAACACCATCAATGAAGACGGCACGCTGGCGCGGCTGGAGGAAAAATATCTCGGCCACGGTGATGACTTTGACTATGTTGACACCCGTAGCTTCCTGCGCGCGGTAGATAGCGTCCTGCCAGACCTGCAGCCATTATTCGAAAAATACGCCCAGGAGATTGACTGGAAACTGCTGGCGGCTATTTCGTATCAGGAGTCCCACTGGGACACCCAGGCCACCTCACCGACCGGCGTGCGTGGCTTAATGATGTTAACCAAAAATACCGCGCTGAGCCTGGGCGTGAATGACCGTACCGATGCGGAACAGAGCATCAGCGGCGGGGCTCGCTATCTTCAGGATATGATGGCCAAAGTGCCGGAAACGGTGCCGGAAGAGGAACGGATCTGGTTTGCGCTGGCAGCCTACAATATGGGCTACGCGCATATGCTTGACGCGCGGGCGCTGACCGCGAAAACGAAAGGTAACCCGGACAGCTGGTCAGACGTAAAGCAACGTCTGCCGCTGCTAAGCCAGAAGCCGTGGTATAACAAGCTGACTTACGGCTACGCGCGCGGACATGAAGCCTACGCCTACGTGGAAAATATCCGTAAGTATCAGATTAGCCTGGTCGGCTATCTGCTCGAGAAAGAAAAAGAGGCGACAGAGGCAAGACAGCTGGCTGAGAGTTATCCGGTTGTGGCGCCGGACGAGCTTAATCGTCCGACAACTTCAATTCTGCCTTTTGTTGCTTTTTCTGCTGACGGCGCATTCGAAAGAAATCGCTTAATAGCGCCGAACACGCTGGTGCAAGTACCCCACCGATAGTTTTCACCTGGTGATTCATCCCTGGATGGCCCAGCACGTCCATCAGCGAACCGGCCGCTCCGGTTTTTTCATCACGCGCGCCAAAGACCAGCGTACCGATCCGGCTATGCACCATCGCCCCAGAACACATCACGCACGGCTCAAGCGTCACATACAGCGTAGTATCGAGCAGGCGATAGTTTTGCAGCACCATTCCGCCCTGACGAAGGGCCATGATTTCAGCGTGCGCAGTCGGATCGTGACGGCCAATCGGGCGGTTCCACCCTTCCCCTATCACCTGGTTATTGTGGACAAGCACGGCACCCACGGGCACTTCTCCCTCGTCCCAGGCGCGCTGGGCAAGCGTAAGCGCATGGCGCATCCAGTATTCATGATCGCGTTCAGGGTTGCACAACGGTTGATACTCCAGTCTAAAAGCGGGCGGCATTATACACACCCGCTATAGATAAGACTATTCGAGTTGCTGAAGTTCGCCTGCGGGCGTGACGCGCCAGCGATGCTGGCAAAAATAGAGCAGCGGGTTGTCCTGTTTGCTGTCGCTGTAGCCGCTGTAGAGACGCAGCGGCGTGCCGATGCGTTTCTCCAGCTGCACCACTTTTTCATGCCCCAGGCAGCGCATACTCAGTACCCAGCCGCCGTAACCACGGGCAATTTGTGTGGCGATAAGATTCACGCGCGGCAGCCAGGGCGTATCAAAATAAACCTGTTCAACCAGCGTCTGCGGGGAGCCCGTGATCAACCAGATGTCGGCATCGTTGGCGTCGAGGTAACTGGTGAGGCGCGCCTGTACAACCGGGAACGCGGCAACATGACCGCGAAACCAGTGCGCAAACTCCTTTTCTAGCTGTTTGAGCCGCGCTTCGCTGTGGCCAAACGTACATCCCCAGAGCAGAAGGCTCATCGGCCAGCGCGCCGCCCGGCCTTTCACCAGCAGCGCGATGCCGATCGCCGGTAACAGCGGTAAGACGAGCAGCGCATTCAGAGGCTGGCGCCGCAGCAGGTAGCGCATAAACGTACCAAACATATCCTGCTGATGCAGCGTTCCATCCAGATCGAAAAAGACAACGCGACGCTCGTGATTTGCCAAACCTTACTCCTCTGGGTCGTTGAATCCTAACAGCCAGGTAAACAGGAACCCGGCGATCACCGCTACAGAATAGCCTAACAGATAGAGCATCACTTTTCCGGTCACGATAGTTAACGCCAGCGGCAAACCGGAGAGACCAAACGTAATGACGGTAGCAACTTTCCAGTAGCTGATGAGCGCCCCGCCGACCGCGCCGCCCAGACAGGCAGCCAGGAACGGTTTACCCAGCGGCAGCGTGACGCCAAAAATCAGCGGTTCGCCAATGCCGAGCAATCCAACCGGAAGCGCGCCTTTAATCACTTTTTTCAGGCGTGCGTTGCGGGTTTTCAGCAGTACGGCAATCGCCGCACCGACCTGCCCCACCCCCGCCATTGAGAGTATAGGCAACAGCGCGTTGTAACCGTGCGCCTGCACCAGTTCGACGTGGATCGGCACCAGTCCCTGATGCAGACCGGTCAGCACCAGCGGCAGGAAGGTGCCTGACAGCACCGCCCCCACTAACAAACCGCCGCGGTCAATGGCCAGAGACGCGCCATGAGCGATGGCATCAGAGATCCATCCCCCTAATGGCTGAAGAACCACAATCGCCACACTACCGGTAATTAACGTGGTCAGCAGCGGGTTGAGGATCAGTTCAATCGAGCCGGGCAATACCGCGCGAAGTCTTTTCTCAATCCAGCACATCAGGATGACCACCAGCAGCACGGCAATCACCCCGCCGCGACCAGGCTGGAGCGCCTCGCCAAACAGCGTAATTTGCGACAGCTGCGGGCTGGAGAGAATGCCCGCCATCACGCCCCCCATCGCCAGCGAACCGCCAAACACTTTGGCAGTATTCACCCCGACCAGAATGTTCATAATGGCAAACACCGCGCTGCCGAAGATCCCCAGAATACCTAACAGGTTCGGATACTGGGTGGCAAAGTCCCCGACGATATCCGGACGCTTGAGAATATTGATAATCCCGGTGATCAAGCCGGAAGCAATAAACGCCGGGATCAGCGGGATAAAGACATTTGCCAGCTGTCGTAGCGCGTCGCTCATGGGGGCTTTGTATTTCGCCTTCGCCTGCGCTTTGGTGCGCGCAGCATCGTCGAGCGTCACACTCGCGCCGCCGCCCATCAGCGCGCGCATGGCATCAACCACCTGCGCCGCTTTCCCCGGCCCGACGATCAGCTGGTGCTGCTGCCCCTGCTTCACGTAACCGCTGACACCGGAAAGCTTCTTCAGGCCCGGCACATCCAGCTGGTCGTCGTTATGCACCTCGACGCGCACGCGCGTCATGCAGTTTTCCAGACGCTGAATATTCTCTTCTCCGCCGATCCCTCGCAGGATATCGCTGGCGAGCGCTGCTGTTTTGTCCATACACGCCTCTGTTAGTTTTCTAATGCCGCCCGTAAGAAGCCATTATGCGCATCGAGTCTGGCTCGCGCGGCCGCCGCATCCAGCCCACTTAAGATCATCAATATGGCGGGTTTAACATCGTGATCGGTCTGTTGGAGTACCGCTTGTGCCTCTTCACGGCTTGCGCCTGTCGCCTCCATCACCATACGGCAGGCTCTGTCCACCAGCTTGACGTTAGTGGCCTGCATATCCACCATCAGGTTCTGATACACCTTGCCGAACTTCACCATCGCACCGGTGGAGATCATATTGAGCACCAGCTTTTGCGCGGTACCGGATTTCAGGCGCGTGGAGCCGGTGAGCGCTTCTGGCCCGACAACCGGGGAGATGGCGATGGCGGCCACCTGAGCGATTGGAGAGCCGGGGTTACAGGAGATGGCGACCGTCGTGCAGCCGGTCTGGTTGGCGTATTCCAGACCGCCAATGACGTACGGCGTGCGCCCGGATGCCGCCAGCCCGACGACCAGATCGTTCGCCGTCAGAGTAAGTGCCTTCAGGTCATCCTCACCCAGCTGTTTGTTATCTTCCGCCCCTTCAACGGCTTTCAGCAGTGCACCAGGCCCCCCCGCAATCAACCCGACCACCAGCCCATGCGGCACGCCAAACGTTGGCGGACATTCGGAGGCGTCCAGCACGCCGAGACGGCCGCTGGTACCGGCGCCCATGTAGATAATGCGGCCACCTGCTTTGAGGGCTTCCGCCGCCGCATCGACCGCTTTCGCTACCTCAGGTAATGTCTCTTTCACTGCCTGAGCGACCAGCGTATCCTGTTGATTAAAACGGTTAACCAGCTCCAGAGTAGAGAGCGCATCCAGATCCATGGTTTGCGGGTTACGCGTTTCAGAAACAAGTGAGCCAAGATTCATTTTTTGTACCTCAAGAATTTTTAATTCATAATAATCACACTATAATGGAATATAAAATTCATTCAGGCGAGCAAAATTCGTATTTGCGTAGACAATCACATTTCCGCCGGGAGTACTTATGAACTGTTTAATTCGCATTCGCCAGCGCTACGCCGGCTTTGCTCAAAGCGACAAAAAACTGGCGGACTTTCTGCTTTCTCAGCCTGACCGCGCCCGTCATCTCAGCTCGCAACAGCTGGCAAGCGAAGCCGGGGTAAGTCAGTCAAGCGTGGTGAAATTTGCCCAGAAGATCGGTTTTAAAGGCTTCCCTGCCCTTAAGCTGGCAATTAGCGAAGCGCTGGTGAGTAATCCCAACCCGCAATCTATGCCGGTGCATAACCAGATCCGCGGGGATGATCCAATGCGTGTGGTCGGGGAAAAGCTGATTAAAGAGAACGTTGCGGCCATGCATGCCACCCTCGACGTGAATACCGAAGAGAAGTTACTGGAAAGCGTGGCGATGCTGCGAGCGGCGCGGCGTATTATTTTAACCGGTATTGGCGCATCCGGCCTGGTGGCGCGTAATTTTGGCTGGAAGCTGACCAAAATCGGTTTTAACGCGATTGTCGAGCAGGATATGCACGCCCTGCTGGCGACCGTGCAGGCGATGGATCCTGAAGATCTGCTGCTGGCCATCTCCTATTCCGGTGAGCGCCGCGAGATTAACATGGCAACGGACGAAGTGCTGCGCGTCGGCGGCAAAATCCTCGCCATCACCGGGTTCACCCCGAATGCCCTGCAACAGCGGGCCACGCGCTGTCTGTATACCATTGCCGAAGAGCAGGCCACGCGCAGCGCGGCGATCTCGTCAACCAGTGCGCAAATGATGCTGACGGACCTGCTGTTTATGGCGCTGGTGCAGCAGGATTTAGAGCGGGCGCCAGAGCGCATTCGCCATAGTGAAGAGCTGGTAAAAAAACTGGTCTGAGTAAGGAATGAGCGTATAATGCCCGCCCTGTTTGTGATGTTTCTGAGAATTTCCTGATGGCGCTGTTAATTACCAAAAAATGCATCAATTGCGATATGTGCGAACCGGAATGCCCGAACCAGGCGATTTCGATGGGCGACAGCATTTATGAGATTAACAGCGACCGCTGCACCGAATGCGTCGGCCACTATGAAACGCCGACCTGTCAGAAAGTGTGCCCGATCCCGAATACCATCCTGAAGGATCCGGCACACGTTGAGGGTGAAGAGCAGCTGTGGGATAAGTTTGTCCTGCTGCACCACGCGGACAAACTCTAGCTTTCAATAATCACCGTTGCGCAGGCGTAGTGACGTTCGTCCGCGAGCGTCACATGCATGTGATTCACGCCCAGTTTCTCAGCAAGCTTTTGCGCCTCGCCCCATAACCGCAGGCGCGGCTTGCCCAGTTCGTCGTTAAATACTTCAAACTGATTAAACGCCAGGCCGTTACGAATGCCCGTACCGAACGCTTTGGCTGCCGCCTCTTTTACCGCAAAACGTTTTGCCAGAAAGCGCACCGGCTGCTGATGCGCTTCCCAGATGGCCCATTCGTTATCGCTGAGCACGCGTCTTGCCAGGCGCTCGCCGCTACGGGCGATCACCGCTTCTATGCGGGCTATCTCAACGATATCAGTGCCTAAGCCCAGAATGGCCATTACTGACGCGCTTCCAGCATCAGGCGTTTCATTTCTGAGACCGCCTCTTTCAGGCCGCTCATCACCGCACGACCAATAATCGCATGACCGATATTCAGCTCATGCATCTCCGGCAGGGCAGCGATAGCCTTAACGTTATGGTAGGTCAGGCCGTGTCCGGCGTTAACCTTCAGCCCCAGGCTCGCCGCGTAGGTGGCCGCTTTGGCAATACGCTCCAGCTCTTTGGCTTGCTCAGCATCGTTTTTGGCATCGGCATAGCAGCCAGTGTGAATTTCGATATACGGCGCGCCAACGTCCGCTGCGGCTTTGATCTGCGCGAAGTCGGCATCGATAAACAGGGAAACCAGGATACCGGCATCCGCCAGATGTTTGCAGGCATCGCGCATTTTATCGATCTGCCCAGCCACATCCAGACCGCCTTCGGTGGTCACTTCCTGACGCTTTTCCGGCACCAGGCAGCAGAAATGGGGTTGAGTCTCGCAGGCAATCGCCAGCATCTCTTCCGTGACCGCCATCTCCAGATTCATGCGCGTATCCAGCGTCTGACGCAGAATACGCACGTCGCGGTCGGTGATGTGGCGGCGGTCTTCACGCAGGTGAACGGTAATGCCGTCGGCGCCAGCCTGTTCGGCGATAAATGCCGCCTGAACCGGATCGGGATAAGCCGTGCCGCGTGCGTTACGCAGCGTGGCAATGTGATCAATATTGACGCCTAACAGTAATTCAGATGTTC
>NZ_JTLF01000193.1:0-37789 GCF_000798855.1 Enterobacter sp. ZOR0014
CCACGCACCGGATTGACAGTTACCAATCTAGACACATTGCAGTCTCACTACCGTCCTTAACGTTTATTCGCCAAGACCCGTCAGACAATCTCTCAACACCTCTCCAACTGTCATCGCGGTCGTTTTCATTACCGTACTGAGAAGTACAGAAATCGTGAACTCCGATACCGTAATAGTTGTGTGACGAGTTGTAGTTTGTATACGTGTATTCCGTCATCTTTGGTTTACCTGCAGGAGAATTCCAAGTACCGGATTGACAGTGTTATTGCATTTTTCGCGCAAGGCTTTATTTTCTTCGCCTTTTTGGGAGTAATAATGTCTTCTGTTGCGCGTTTAAGAAAAATGTCCCTCAGTCGGGGACTCGATAAATATTACGAGTCGGTATCAGTTCACAAAAAGGGCCATCTTCAGGAATTTTACCGGGTCAATGTGATTAAACGGCACCCACTGGCCAGCCGGAACATGGATGAGATCACCACAGTTGATATTGCAGCCTACCGTGATGAAAGGTTGACGCAGTGCAACCCCAGGACTGGGAACCCTATCTCTGGCAATACAGTAAGGCTTGAACTGGCGCTGTTATCATCACTTTTTGGAATTGCACGAGTGGAATGGGGGACATGTCGTAGCAATCCGGTCGAACTGGTGCGTAAACCTAAAGTATCCAAAGGTCGCGATCGCCGCCTGACATCCAGTGAAGAGCGCAGACTGTCCCGTTATTTCCGCGAACGAAACTTAATGCTGTATATAATTTTTCATCTCGCGCTTGAGACAGCCATGCGCCAGGGTGAAATCCTTAACCTGCAATGGGAATACATTGACCTGCAGCACGGCGTAGCACATCTGCCCGATACCAAGAATGGCTCATCGCGAGATGTTCCTCTCTCACGTAAGGCTCGTAACCTCCTTCAGATGATGCCGGCCCAGCTAAAAGGTAAGTTGTTTTCCTATACGTCATCCGGTTTCAAAAGCGCCTGGCGAAATGCCCTCAAGGAACTCTCTATCGAAAATCTGCATTTTCATGATCTTCGGCACGAGGCCATCAGCCGTTTCTTCGAACTCGGTACGCTGAACGTTATGGAGGTCGCAGCTATATCAGGCCACCGCTCGATGAATATGCTAAAGCGCTACACCCATCTGAGAGCTTACCAACTGGTCAGCAAGCTGGACGCGCGACGGCGTCAGACTCAAAAGATCGCCCCCTACTTCGTGCCCTATCCTGCCCAGGTTGAGCAGGACAGCGAAGAGTCAGGTGACATCAAGGTAATGCTATGCGATTTCGAAAATCTGACGGTATCAGCGCCGACTCGCGAACTTGCATTGGCCCGCGCCAGCGAACTGCTACTGCGGACACTGGCTCTTGCAGCCCAGCGCGGCGAACGAGTCCCCGCGCCGGGGGAGCTTCCTGTCAGGACAAACAATCACATCATGATATGTCCGCTTAACCCCGACCAGGCACTGTCGGCCCTGGTATAACTTTTCTTCTGGAGGGGCTGTGTTTTTGATTCTCCTTTCAGCAGTACCACTAACGCTACTGCTGTATTGCCCGATAATGACAATCGTCAGTGCCGTGACGCCCTGGAAAGGGTTCCGAACGGCCTTGGTTCGACATCGTAAGAAGCATTACACAACCCTGCATCTGTCGACATTTGACCGGGTTGGCCATCTTAATCTCCGGCGTGCGGCACGCTTTCACCGGAGCTTTCTGGCCACGTTGCAGCTGGCGCTACAAAGGGACAGCACGCCGGTGTACTTCACATCCCATCTGATGCGACCGGCACACCTGAAAAGCATGACTATCCTGATGTCAAAAATGGGGGAAACGCACCGCTGGCGCTGCACCATAGTCACGATACCTCCAGCCATCAGAAACGGGATACGGCTGCAAACATTTTTACAGGAATGGCGCTGGATAACCGTACCTGAAACCGGCGTGCTTGTACTCATTCGTCCGCGCCGGAAAGCGCGTTAAAAAAGTAAATACACAAACGTAATTAAAACGAACACGCAAACGCAGTCGATCTACACGATCGAATTAACTCGTTATACATACGCATCACGATTAATTATTCTTTAACCCACTGAGTAACAAAGTTTAATTTCACTTAAGGGGGCCATGTGGCAAACAGTCTTACAGCAATTTTCACCTCGCTTCTGGCGCTCCCCGACCTTGATCGGAACAGGATTGCAGAACTGCTTCAGCGCAATGATAAGAAGCCCATGCAGACCACATCACTTCGGTTGCGACCTGGTACCCGTCAACTGATTGATGAGCTGTCAGGCAAAATTGGAATTTCTCAGTCAGAGTTGCTGAATATGGTAATTGAAGGCTCTTTTCGCGATATCTTCCTGCCATTCAGTAATACTGCAATCAGCGTTATAGACCGCTTTGAGCTACTGATGCAGTCACACGAGCTTATCCCGACGGACATCGCCGAACTGCTGTCGTCATGGAATGTCCGGGTTAGTGTGCTACAGGACAGGGAACGTACAATGGACTATCTGTCCACCCCGCTTCTCCAGGCGCTCGCTGACTGGTTTTTCGTTTCGCCTGGCTGGTTGCTTGGAAGCAACGTTCCCCCTGTCGACACAGGCAGCGCGAGTCATCAATGGCCACAAACGGAAGAAACTTTCCGGGAGGTAATTATTCCTTCAGCCGAAAATAAAAATGACAGCATTATTTTCTGGAAGACTGAAAATACAACTGAGGATAAAGAGCAGGAACGAAACGGCATATTAATTAAGAAGAAAATATCTTCATCTCAGCTGACGTATTTTCCGGTGCTATCAATTATTACGCGCACCCTGAGTACAGAGCAGGAATGCTGGAAAGAGCGACTCCTCAGGGAACACGCAGCAACAGGTACTATCCGCCCCGTCACCTTAGGTGCAGGGCTGGCTACAGCACTTGAACACGGAACAACGTTACCCGTACTTATATTCAGACAGCTTTAAACCACGCTGAAAATCTGAATTAAAAAAGAAAAAGAAAATTTTGATGCTGCCGCATCAGGACCTTCTTTTGCCCTAAATCCAGACAGGACTACAGGAAATTTACTTATGAAAAAGACTCACATTGCAAAAACACTGATATCTTCCGCCGTCATGATGGCATTTCATGCAGGAGCTGCAACCTCTTATATGGAAGCCCGCAGCGATGCGATGGGCGGGACTGGCGTAGCTTCCGCACATTACGGTACAGCTGCCTTATCCAACCCGGCACTCCTGACGAAATTTGGCGCTAACGATGACTTCAGCCTGGTGCTGCCGTCCGTAGGTGTCCAGGTAGCAGACCCAGATAATGCCATCGATAATACCGATGACGTAAAGGATCTGTGGAACAATTTTGACAATGCAGTTGACCGCCAGAGCGGTGTCAGCGAAAGTGCAGCCGCATTACGCAACAAGCTGGAAGACCTGAAGGACGTAAAAGCAAACGGACAGGTCGGGGCATCTGTCATTGCTACCACTCCTAATAAGGTGCTGCCATTTGCGGTTGTCGTGAAGTCCTGGGGCACCGTTTCCGTAAACGGCAAGGTCAGTGATCACGATCTACAGTATCTCGATAATATCGCCAGCGGGGCCATCCCGTCAGATACGGTAGACAAGGATGCACTAACGTCCCGCGCTTATGGTCGGGCTGCCGTTATCACCGATGTCGGTGTGGCTATGGCGCACGAATTTGAAACAGCGGGACATAGCTGGTCACTGGGGATCACGCCCAAGTATCAACGCATCGATCTTTTCAACTACAGCGCAAAGGTAAACGACTTCGACAAAAATGACCTGAATTCGGATGACTACCGCAATACTAAAACCGGATTTAACGCCGACATCGGTCTGGCAACAAACCTCGGCGACAACTGGATGCTGGGTCTCGCAGTACAGAACATCATCGCCCGCACCGTTGACACTAAAGCAGTGAATGGTGAGAAAGAAACATTCAAAGTAAAACCACAGGCCACTGCAGGCGTGGCATGGAGTAACAGTATCCTGACCACCGCTCTCGATGTGGATCTGACCGAAGCCAGCCGCTTTGAGCGGGATGACAAACGCCAGTTCGCCAGTGTGGGTGCAGAGCTGAATGCCTGGAACTGGATGCAGGTACGCGCGGGTTATCGTCAGAACATGGTCTCCAGCGAGGGCAACGCTTTCACTGCGGGTCTGGGCTTCTCTCCTTTCGACGTAGTACATCTGGACCTGACCGGTATTGCAGGAACCGATCGGACCTACGGTGCGGTCGCACAGTTGCAGTTCACGTTCTGATAGTTTAGGGGAAGCCCGCAATGGGCTTCCTCTGCCGTTTCTTTGTGAGTTATCCCCCTGTGCACTGGCTGTAATCCCCCCGAACTTTCTCCCGCTGAGACCGTTGAAGATGAAATCTTTCCGATATGTACATGTATTGCATCAGATCAGCAGTGTTGCTTTCAGCAGCCTGATAACTGCGCCAGCCACCGGTTTTTTTATTCTGTTCATGTTATTTGGATTCAACCACTCGCTCGCCGACACCTTCCTTGAACAGGCCCGATCACTTACCGGTGATGCACCACCAGGCATGGTAAGAGAATGTAAACAATCAAACGATAGCGGCCCGCCATCTCCTCTTGTAATGCCTCAGGTATGCAAAACGGTATTAATTGATGAGGATGACTGGAAAGAGCGTGTTGACGATACCATCAGGCAGTTTTATCTCACTTTCTCTGTATTCGGACTTTTATTCTGGATGACCGCAAATAATCAACCATCTGAATTAATTGGCTGGATACGCAGGAAAAGTAAACATCAAAATTAACGGCATCATAAGCCTCGCCCACTGAATCTTCTGGCTTTAATCTCCGTCGCCCCCCGGCAAGGTAACTACCATGAATTATTTAATGCTTCCCGGCGTGTTGGCCATCTCCCTGCTCGCCGGCTGCCAGTCCTGGACTACGCCATCAACGTCTCCAGTTTCTCCTTCCCCTGACCGTTACGGCGCGGCCTCATCCGTTGCCGTTACCCGTCACACACAGTATCAGATGTGGAATAACGGTGTCTGGTCCGGTTCGAAAACCGCGCCATCATCCATGGAGATCATTCGCTCCAACAGCGCTGACGTCTCTTTCGACTGGGAAGGTGATGCTGTGGAGCTACTGGATGAACTGGCGCGGGCACGTGGCCTGCAGTTCAACTACAGCGGCGTTCGCCTGCCCTTGCCCGTAACATTGCACGTTCGTGGCATGACGTTCAGCAATGTGTTGCGCGTTATCGAAGCGCAGACCGCATGGCGCGCAACCCTGAATCAGTACCCTGGGCTGCTCCAGCTCAACTTCATGCAACCGGAGACCAGAAAGAAATGAAATGCTTTCTCTTGTTACTATTCCCTGCTCTGCTCCTGACTGGGTGTGCAGGAGAGCGGCCGGCTTCACCGACAGATACAGGGGCACCACCTCCGGATATGCAGGCCTGGCTCAACCCGGAGCGACAAAGACCAGAAGGTCTGTCCGAAACGCGCTGGCAGATGCTTACTGATGCCGGCAGAACACTGGGATTCCGGGGAGGAAAATCCCAGCGGGCATGGGAGTTAACCCAGGCACTCAACGCCCGCGAATCCACCCTCAATGCCCTTTACGATTTCCGTCCACTTATCAGCCCTGAAGGCTGGCTTCCTCCGGTTATTGATGAAGCGCAGGACGTAGCACACATCACTCCTGATCAAATTCGCACAGCCTCAAAAGTCTGGACCATCATCCGACCGGAGCGATTCGTCAGTAACCCGCCCAGCTGGCGCAGCTGGTTACTACGCGGTCTGGCCACCACGGCAACCCCTGGCACAGAAGGTCTGGTTGTGCCGGAAGACAGCGCCCAGAGAAAGGTCTGGGAAGACGCACTGAAAAAAGGCTGGCAGGAAGGTCGCGAAAATGCCGATCTGACCTTTGAGGCCAGCATGAATCAACTCACCCGGGACTATCGCGGCATGATGCTTTATTCCCTGCTCTGGCGACGGGGCATGATTTCCCGGCCGGAAGTCACTGAGCAGCAGCAGACTGTTACTGGTAGTGGTCAGAAGCTCGTTACCGGCGATCGTGTTCGCCGACTCAAATCACATGCATCGTTTGAGCTACAGAAAACACGCTGGCGCCCGTCCGTTACCATCCAGTAAGGAGTTTTCCTCGTGAACATATCAGCTATCCCTGACTCGTTCGGGCTTTTCCCGTTCAGCGGTGCCTATACCGCCGACGAGTTCAGGACATTTTTTGCCTGGTGTTCGGCACATGGAGTCAGTGATGTGGATCTGGTTGGCGGCTCACCAGTTTCAGTGAGTCGTTATGGCCGACGTGAGAGAGTCTCAGACACCATACTGCCGAATATCATGCTGGGAAATATGCTTGACGATCTGCTGGGGCCAGAAGTGCGCCCCCGAGTGCAGGGTGGAAGCCCGCTGGACAGAGCCATTCAAATCGACGGCGACATGCATGGGCGATATGGCCTGGAAAGGGGGGAACGCGTGCGGCTACGCGCGCACATCATCCAGGGGACATCTGCCCGGGAAGAAAAGGCTCTCTCCGTCACTCTGCGTGTGATCCCCCACATCATTCCCGATTTTCTGAAGCTGGGTATCGAGCCCGATCTGGCAGCGGCAATGCTGCCAAAAACCGGGCTGGGTCTTATTTGCGGTGAAACGGGTTCGGGTAAATCAACGTTGCAGGCGGCGTTGTATCGCCACTGCCAGGACACACAGCCCGATCGCAAAATTGTGACCTACGAAGATCCAGTAGAGTACATTCTCGGCCGCCCCGACGACCTTCTGCCGCCGCATCAGGCTCAGGTAAGACGTGACGTCGCAAGTTTTGCAGATGGGCTTCGCTCCGCAATGCGCCGAAACCCGGAGGTCATCGGTATCGGGGAAATTCGTGACACGGAAACAGCAGAGGCTTCTGTCCAGGCCGGTGAAAGCGGACATTTAACCATCGGTACACTGCACTCTAAATCACCAGGTGAAACCCTGAACCGACTGCTTGGTCTGTTCCCGCCTCAGATTCGTGATGCACGCGCCTGGGAGATGCTTGGGATGTTACGGTTTATCGTAGTCCAGGTACTTGTCAGAACGACAGACGGCAAACGCCGGGCTCTCCGGGAATACATCGTTTTCGACGATGAGCTACGCGATGCACTACAGAATCTCCCGTCAGAGAAGTGGCCGGCCCACATCGATAACATCCTGAGACTGGAGAAAAGGCGCATTGTCGATCAAGTGCGTGAAGGTTACGTAACGGGTGATATAGACAGACACGAAGCGGCACTCTACCTACCGACACAGGAGCTTAGACATTGAAACGAGAAGGATTCTGGCGCTATGCCACACCGCCTGTCACCTTTTTTGGTATCCCGCTGCCGTTCCTATTGCTGTATCTGGTCTGGTTTCGCTGGCCGTCCATGAAGACGCTGTATATCTGTTCCGCCATTCTGGGATTCTTTGTTGCCCTGAATTTCTTTGGCTGGAGTGTACGGGCTATCTGCCTGCGCGTAATAAGTACCTTCAGGGGAAAGATTGCCTCCGGTCGCCCCTGGTGGTACCGGCATTTTGTTGAAAAACCACGAGACTGGACTGGTCTCTGAACCCGATGTAACCCGTTCGTTCCCCATAGCGCTCCCGCGCTACTCCCTCAATATCTTCCAGGAATGTGACCATGCAAAAAAGTCACCGCGTATGGCTTGCCGTACCTCACGAAGAGAAGGACGACGCCATCAACGCCCACCCGCGTCTCAGCGATGGGCAGAAAGCCCTTAAATGGGACGATGAGCACCGCCTCTGGTATGCCCGACCAGGAGCCGACCTGACCAGGTTCGAGCGATGGATGCCCCGCCCCCATGAACTGTCGATGAATGCGGACGATCCGGTAACAGAGTTTGCTCAAAAACTCGAAGAAGCAGGACTGCTGGTTAAGGGGCTCCCCGTGATGGATGGAAGCCTTCAGCGCGTACCGACGAAACAGGACAAGAAAGGTTCGAAAAGCGGAGCTTACAAGGCTTACCTGGACGGGCGCCCTGCCGGATGGTACCGCGATTATCGCAGCGCCGACGCTAAACCGACGCAGTGGGTGTTTTCAGGTGGTGGCGAGATGGATCCGCTTGCGCGTCTTCATCTCCGTGCACACGCCCAGCAAACGCGTGAAGACAATGCCCGTGCTCTGGAGCAACAGTACAACCGGCAGGCGGAGTACGCCGCCCGATATGTTGAACGCTACCCGCAGGCTACAACGAACGCCTATCTGACCCGTAAGGGTGTGGAGGCTGCGCCGGGTATAAGAATCAACGATAAGCAAGAACTTGTGATCCCCTTCAGCAATGCGCATGGCGACATACGCTCCTACCAGCGTATTCCGCTCACTGGCGGAAAAGACGCCCGCATCCTTAAAGACAGTGAAAAAACAGGTAACTGGTTTGCACTGGGGACGCCACAGAATGGCCTGCCTTTGCTGTTTGCTGAAGGATATGCCACAGCAGCCTCTCTGCATGAGGCATCAGGTCTGCCGGTACTGATGACGGTTGATGCGGGAAACATGATTGCCGTTGGCCAGAATGCTCGTGCCGTCTGGCCTGACAGTCCTTTTATTTTCTGTGCAGACAATGATCATCAGCTGAAGAATGCGCAGACAGGACAACCTGAAAATAAGGGCATCCTGAGCGCTGAGAAAGCGGCAGAACTCACGGGCGGCAGAGTCATCGTCCCTGATTTCACCGAAGAAGAAAAAGCACGCTTGCTGACGGACTTCAACGATCTCGATACCAGCAGGGGCAGAGAAGCCTTCCGTGAGCACATCAGCGACCGCCTCAGGTCTGCCGGCATCGATATCCGGACAGACTACGCACCCAACGATGCACAATTTCTCTCACAACAGGACCCAAAAATGGAAAATCTGGAAAGCCAGGAATCCGGCCAGTCTTCGATTGCCCCGGATGAACCTGTCGTTATTCCGTCTGAAAGCCACAGGCAGGATGAGTCAGTAAACCCAGCGCCTCCCCCCCCGCCTGAACCTGAAATAATCTCTCCGGCAGTGGTGATGCCGCCCGATGAAGCCAGTATCAGTGCGGCACCGGTTGAGAATAAGGCTGAACACGATGAACCCGCCCCCACGTCCCTGCGAGACGCTGATGTTTTAATTCCTGATACGCAGAGCACCACGGACGGGACGATCGCGACATCTTCTGCGGATGCCGGTCAGCGTAGTTATAGTGCCGTCGAATCAGGATCGAATATACCGGTCCCTGGCCTCGATGATTATGCAGACATACGCGCGCAGATGGACGACCCACAATTTGCTGAATGGGTGAACAGTCAGTCTGATGACATTCCCCATATGCCTGCTCAGGAACGACAGACAGACCATGAACTGCCAGAAACGGGCAAACAAACCCTGAAGCCTGGGGCAGCGTCACATGAAACAGACGCTGAGTCTCCGGAGCCGATCGTTCCTGAATTACCAATCCCTCCACAATCCCCCGGAGTAACATCAACCGGGCAAAAACAGGAGCAGGCGCAAACTGCCGATGTGGATCCAAACACGTCAGAGCCCTCCCCGGGCAGGAAGGAAACGGCAGAGAGTGAGATGCATGAAGCGGATGGGCTTGTCTACGGACCGCGAAGGCCGGAACCGCTTCAGCGAGAAGATCTCGATGAAATCATTAAAGCCCTGTCAACGGAAGAACAGCGTGACAATAAGGTGCTTTACCGTCTCGACGGGGAAGATGCGTTTCACGATCTCGGCAACCGTCTCGAAATGTGTAACGGTGCGAGTGAGGACAAGCGCAAGGTGCTCGCCGCGCTGGCCGTGGCATCACGCTATTACGGCGGCGTGGTGGAGCTCACCGGCAGTACTCAGTTTAAAGAGCAGGCCATGCGGCTCATTATTGAATATGACCTCGATATCCGCATGAAGCTGCCTGCGCAGCGCGCGCAGCTTGAGGCTCTGCGGCAACAGTTTGGGGCAACCAGGGATTCAGTCACAACGCATATTCCTACGCCGGACCTGAACCGACAGACTCCATCACCTGATGCCGCATCGCCAGTGTCACCGGCAACAGCCGCCCCCGAAGCTGTTACCCCTGACGCTCCGGGCATACCCGTGCCCCCCGTATCACCGACGCCGTCAGCACAGGCAACTGCCGTAAAGCAGCCTGCCGTTTCACCCTCAACAGAGCCTGTAGCGCCTGAGCAGGCCGACAGCATCCGGGTCCCTGAGATGCCCGCTGAGCCCGCTCCCTCTGCACTGAAACCAGGCCAGAGCGTCACGGCGGTCCTCAAGAACTTTGGTGAAGCGATGTACGAAAATAAAGAGCAAAAGGGCAAGAGCTTCTTTATCGAGCTACAGAACCGCGGTGGAAGTCATACCTACTGGGGGCAGGATTTACGGGAACTGATCGCGCACCACAAAACAGGCGATGTGGTCACGCTGACGCTCAATTCCCGTGACAGCTGGCAGGTACCTGGTGAGGAAAAAGAGCGCGTAAAAAATAACTGGTCATTGACGTCCGCCTCAACAGGTCTTGCCGTGGCACATGATCGACCGGAGCAGGGACAGCCCCTTCAGGCTTTCCCGGTCGATACGTTTGGCCGCCTCACACAGCAAATCCGACAGGCCTGGCCTGAGTACACCACAGACCTGAAGCTGCCACCTCGCCTGGAAGAGCGTCAGTTTTATCTGGGCGAAGACAGGCATCCTGTAAAGTCACCGGTAGCCGCAGCCAGCATTTCGCCACCGTCCACGGAAGCACCAGACAGGCTGGTACCCGTCATGGCCTCTATGGACACACAGTCAAACCAGTTAGATCTGCTGCTTGTCCAGTCTGCGGGGGAACACCTCCAGGGGATGGTTCGTCTGGATGGCACGCTGTATCCGGCACTGGCCACGCCAACCACTGACAACAGTCAGCTGGTTATTAATGCCATCACCGATGACGGTCCCCGCTTTGCAGGCTACGGACAGGCGGTGAATTTCGAACCCGACGGCACCACCCGTGCCGCACCTCAGCTGATGACGTTCCACCTGAAAGGTCGGGAAGAGGATACACCGCTTCCCGCCCGGCTCTACACACCGGAAAAACAGGCAGATACCTTGTTCCAGCGCCTCGGTTTTGAACAGACCTGGAAACAATGGGATGACGCCCGAAAGCCGGAGGGCAGACAGGAAAAAGCGCTTCATCAGGAACACTCCCACAGCCCCGGCCGCTAAGCCGATAAGGAGAGAGAATGCGATATCACATGCTTAAAGCCGGACTTTTGTCCGGCTTCATGCTTTTTTCTGCCGCCGCTGCGGCGGCAACCTGCCGAGCAGGAAGTGCTGCTGAAGCGGGTAGCCAGGCTGGTTATGAGCGAGCCAGGGCGGCCGCAACAGCCTGGGAACAGCGCGAAAGCAATGTCTCATCCTCCCTGCAGTCCTGTCTGTCCCGTATCAAGAACGTCAAGGTGACCCTGCCGCAATTCCCCGGGCTCGATGAAATCATTTCGCAACTGGAAAATAAGGTCTGCGAAGCGGCCCTGGATAAAGTCAACGAACAGATCCCAGACAACATCGATCCCTGGAAAAACTTCAACTCCTGAAACCTATGACAAAACAGACACAATCAGCCCCCCCTGCAAAGGGGCGGGCCCCCTCCCCTGCGGAGGATCCGCTGAAAAACGCCGTGAACATGATGAAAACGGCAGAAAAACGCCAGAAAATGGCACCAGAGCTGATGAAGAGTAACCTCCTGCTGGGGAGTGGCCTGCTTATCAGCATCATCCTCAATGCTGGCCTGACCTGGGCTCTGATACAACAGCCACGGGATTACTTTGCCACCGACAGTGGGCGCCTGGTTCGCCTGGCTCCCACTTCCGAACCAGCATGGAGCCAGGACGATGCCATCGCCTTTGGCAGCAAGGCTCTGATGCGGGCCTTTAACCTGGACTTCGTTCATTATCGTGAACAGGTATCCTCTACAGCATCGCTGTTCTCTGAAGCAGGACACGCCAGTTACATCCAGGCGCTAACCAACTCCAATATCTACGATGCCCTGAAACGCGAGCGTATGAATCTTACCGGCTCCGTAGGGGCTGGTGTCGTCATCCGGCGTGGGCGTCTGTCTGACGGAACCTGGTTCTGGACAATGCAGTATCCGGTACGTTTGCGCCTGGTTGGGCAGACGACCAGCAAGCCTGAACAACCGTTTGTTTTCGAAATTACCATCCAGCGCGTAGATCCACGACAGAAACCCGTCGGGATGGAAATCCGCCAGATGATCTCACGCAACGCTCCCCGCAACCTCTGAGGCTCCCGCCATGAAACTTCGTTATCTCATGACCACACTACTGCTGTGTGGTCCGGCCCTCGTAGCCGCCGCTGACAATACTGGCTGGCAGGATGCCAGGACGCCTGGTGCAACAACTGCCGCCGCTCCTCAGGGGGCAGAAGCGCAAACAACAGGTGTACCGGCAACCCGGATTAGTGGAGAGCTCCCGCCCCCGGAACAAAGCTCGCCGCTGGTAGATGAGGCAGCAGGTTTAGACTCGCCTCTGTCAGCGGATGAGATACGCGAATTGAGGCTTCGACTGACCGACAACGAGCGTTCTGTAAATGCCCCAATGATAAGCGTGGTTCCGCGTATCAGTTCATTAACCCTCAATCTTTCTCCAGGCGCCAGTATCCCGCTGGTACGCACGGCCATGAATAACCAGAGCGTCGTCACCCTGACGGACATCAGTGGCGCACCGTGGCCACAGTCAGAGCCGCCAATTAATGCCAGCCCGAAGAGTTTTGATGTGAAGTTCAATGCTGGAACCAACATGCTGGCCATAACACCACTGCGCCCGTGGGCGGCGGGGAATATTTCCGTATATCTGAAAGGGCTTGATGTTCCAATCATGATCAATGTGACAAGTGGTGAGACAGACACCCGTACTGCCAGTCAGGAGATCGACAGTCGGCTGGATTTACGCGTCCCGCGTCTGGGTCCTGGCTCAGCAGCCCCGGGCGTACCCGTCGATAAAATCGCACTCCACAGCGCCACGTTGCAGGCTTTTCTGGATGGCACACCACCAGAAGATGCCCGTCGCCTTAAATTCCAGGGCAACGTCCCTGACACTGCGATCTGGCAAAGCGGTGATGATCTGATGGTCCGTTCCCGCGCAATGCTGCGCGACGAGTTTGAACAGACACTCTCTTCAGCGGATGGTACGCATCTCTGGAAACTCCCCGTCACCCCGTTACTGACCTTCTCAGTAAACGGGAAATCCGTTCACGTCACGCCGGAGCTTCAGTAATGAGCGCAGAACAGGATGCCGGTAAGAACGGCAAAAAACTTTTTTCAATAATTGGATTTAGTGCCCTGGTTTTAGTGACCGCGGGTTATCTGGCCATGTCGTGGCTGACACATGACCCTTCAGGAACAGATTCTGCCGTCAACCTTAACGGTACGGCCTCAAGTGCCGTAACCACCACGACGGAGAGCCCGCGTTACCGTGAACTGCTTAAAGCCTCAAACGATCTAGGCGCGCAGGAAGCCGCACGGACCGATTCATCCTTCATCGCCAGTCTCCCGGTCGGCCTTGAAGTCACGGAACCCCCTCCGGATAAGGTGCCAGAAACAAAACCGGTGGACCTGCCACCTCCGCCGCCAGCAGCATCACGCCATGCGGAAAACCCGGCCGGAGAAGAGCAGGCAAACGAAAAGCGCCAGGCTCAACTGCAAAAACTGCTTAAGCGGATCAGTGACGCACAGACTGGCGGCGATGCACCGGTGCTGGCAACTGCCCTGGCAAGTGTTACGCAGACATCGCCAGCGACTGGCACAGGAAACCTGGCAGAGACAAAAACTGAAACAGAGAGTGCACAGGTCTTCATCCACGCACTTACGCGTGCGGCCGGTTATATGGAGACTGCCGTGGATTCAGATAACCCCAACTCAGAGGTTGTTGCGGTTATTCCTGCCGGGCCGCTGGCTGGCGCCAGACTTCATAGCTCATCCGTAAAACTTGCCGGTAATGGGCTGGATATCAGGTTTACCAGTATGAGCTGGAACGGCATGGAGCTGAACGTCAATGCTAGCGCTCAGAGCGAGAAAAACCTGATGTCTTCAGTGGCCTCTGATGTTAACCATCGATGGGGAACTCACATCGTTCTGCCCGCTGTACTGGGAGGTCTTGGTGATCTTGGCGGTCTGTACAAGGATGCTAACACTCAGGTTATGCAGTCCAGTGTCGGTACCGTCACCGGACGAGTGGGGAAACCTGATGGCAGCACAGTGGCTGGCGTAATGGTTGGCGGCACAGCCCAGACCGGGGCGGAAGTCATCAAACAGGAGATGGCCCGTGAGCCGTTCCGCCAGGTCACCGTGAAGCAGAAAGAAGTTATCTCCATTCTCTTCGTTGACTCGGTTACTTCTGACGACATTGTCAGCAGTAATAAAGCGGCTCGCCCCGCAATCAATAGCTCCTTATCAGCACCCGCTGCCGCAGAGCAGCAAACCGAAACCCGCCTGCAGGAAGCCATCGCGCGCCGCCAGGCTGAAATCCGTCGTCAGTATGGCGATACCGTACCCGTGAGGAACAATGATGAACCAGAAAATTGATATGCCTGAAGAAGAAACACTGGAAAGCGAGGATGATTTTGGCGCGCCAGATCCTCGCGAGAAACCGCCCTTCTGGAAGCGAGACCTGCTGTTTGGCTATTCTCTGCCGTGGCTTCTCGGGATAACGCTTCTGGCAGTGGCCAGCCTCTGGTACCTGTTCGGTCCATCACTGTCATTGACGAATAATACGCCGTCTGAAACCAGCTTCAGTGAAGTTGAAAATACACTCGACGGTGCACAGCATAGTACGGTTGAGTCTGTTCCGCAGCAGGCTGTCTCGCCAGCCGCGGCGCAACCGGCGGCACATACGTCCCTGCCAATGGCTCAGGACGACAGGGCGAGCATGATGACGGATATCCGTGACGAGCTGAACGATCGTGACCGCAAGATAAATGACTCTCTGACGTCGCTGAAAGACAGCGTTACGCGCCTGTCTGATGCTATCAAAAGGGATGAGGCTTACGCAGTAGAAACGCGTGCACAGCTTAATGAGCTGACACAGAAGCTGGCTGTTCTGGAAACCCGCGTAAGCACCTCTGATGCCTCAAAAACAGCTTCCCGGCCCCAGAAACGGCAGACAACCAGTGCTGTTGCAGGCATGAAAATCATGTCGCTGGAAGCAGGAATGGCGTGGATCAAATGGCAGGGCAGTACCTGGTCAGTCCGGGAGGGGGATACGCTGGGTAAAGTCACTATTCGTCAGATTGATCCTGCCACGCGCTCTGTGGTGACAACCGGAGGAACCCTGCGCTAATGGCACTGGATGCCGTCACGCTAATAGAGAATCTTGCTTCGGGCATCTTCACCGCTGGGCTGGATTTATTGTTCAGCTGGTCCGAGATGATTGGTTTTTTTGGCCTCATCGCACTTCTGACCCGGCAACGTTCCAGTCGAAGTCCATTGTCCCCGGGCAAGTTTGCTATTGGCCTTTTTTTCTGCGCCGCGCTGGTATCTCTCCCCTCCATCATTAATGCCAGTGGTGCGCAGCTTGGCTTTGGCGCCACATCTTTTGATGCAATCGCGTATGTGCAACCCGCCACCTACGGCGTTGCTGCCGGGGCTGCAAACGCCGTACTTTCTCTGGTCCGGCTAGCAGGAGTGGGGTTTGTCTATGCGGCACTCGATATGTTTCGACGATCAGAGCTTGAGGGGCACACCGCACTCAGTTCAAGTGAAAGCATTCGCGCTGCGACAGTAAAACTGTTTGCAGGGACCGGTATGGTCTTTTCACCTCAACTCATCGATGCCGCACTTGCCACTCTCGGCCTCTCTTTTTAACACACTTCGTTTTTTTATAACCCAAGGAGACACTATGTCACTTTTCCGTGCTATTTCCGCGCGTCTTTATGCCGTCGTTATTTTCTGCCAGCTGACCATGATGCAGTGCCGCGAGCGCATGATTCAGGGGCTGTGTGCTCTGGTCACGTTCCTGTTACCCGGCATGGCCTTCGCTGATGGCGATCTCGCCGATATGTTTGGTAGCGCCGCCTCTGGTGCCAAAAGCGGTAAAACTTCCGGTCTGGAAATCGCCCAGGCGATCGGTGTGTTCATCTTCATCGGTTCCCTGCTGTCCTTCAAAAAAGTGGGCACCAATCCGCAGATCACCGTAGGCCGCTGCTGTGCAGGTCTGGCCATCGGCGCACTACTGGCCGTAGTCCCTGAAATTATGGGACGAACCCAGAAACAGCTCGGTACCAGCTCTGTCAATATCAGCTAACCACAGGAAAGGGTCGGTATTTACCGACCCTTTCAGGAGAAAACGATGAGCAAAAAGAAAAAGACACCTGACTGTCCATGGCTACATCCGCTTCCGGTTCCTGATGTTGTCCATTCCACAGCCCCTTTACTTCCTCCCCCCGAGAGCGTTTCGGGAGGGCGGTGTTATTGCTGTAGTGCTGACATGAAACATCTGTTTGTGTTACCGGAATCCCTGCCATTATCCCGACTTGCGGAAGACGCGCAGGATGCCAGGACCCGACTCGTCAGAGCGAAAGACACGCTGGCTCAGCTGGAGTCACGTCCCACCCCGCAGGTACCGGTTGAATATGAGAAACACGCCCGGGCTCTGAAAGCTGCCCGGACCGGGATGCAGCACGCATCACTTGCCGCCCGCCGGATTGCTTTGCGACACATCCCCAAAACACTGCTGACCGACACCAGTCTGCTGTCTGACATCGAACATGCTGAATTAGAACGGCTCACGACACCGTTTCACCTCTGTTACCTATGCCATGCCTGGCATGCCCTCAACGGATTTGCTGCTGCTCAGGGGATCATGGTCTGGCTACCGGACCTGCACCCACGTAATGTTGTTGCCCTGAACCGAAAAGCCCTGCAGGCCGTCTTCAGCACCAGACCAGGCGAGGTTCGGGAAGGCCGTCGGGTACTGTCGGAACTGACCCGCCATCGTCTTCCTCTGGAAGAACGTTTCGGGGGATGGCGACCAGCTGACTATGCAGATGCGCTTAAACGTTTCCCGCCAGTCATGCGCGATGAAATGCGACAAAAAATGAACGGAGTGGCGTTGATCCTGACACCTGATTCAGTGACGGACAGTGACGTTCTGTCAGGAGCCTCGCAGACAACAATATTATCCTCACAGTCATCTGGTACCACTGTCACGTAAACCTAACGCAAGCCTTATCCCGCAGATGCGCCCACAGAAGCGCCTCGCCCATCAATACACGCCATTCCGGTGGAGTCTTCGCAGCTATGAATATCAACCGCCTTGTCTTCACTATTGAAGACGTTATGAATACCTGTTCCCGTTTCGCCGTCTCTGCTGACTTTGTCGACTACTGCGACATTCGTACGGTGATCGGACTGGACAAACAAGATCTGGAGCTCAGACCCTGGCTGGAAGCGCCTTATATAGGTGTCACCCATCATGGCTATTTCCTTTCTGTATTCGAAATATCCGGGGCATTGCGTGAAATGTCGGAAACAGCCTCAGACGATCATCCGGATGCGTTTGAAGGAATGATCGCGCACCTCGCGTCCACGCTCAGCACCACCTGGAAAAATATCGGCCATAAACTGGCCTTCATTTTCGAACGTGACCCGGAAAAAGGGCGTGACGAAGTCAGCGCCATGATCGCCCCGCAAATGCGTTCAATTCAGCACATCGGCGTCCAGCTGGATGACCTGCTTAATGAGAAGATCAATGTCATTTCTCCGTGGCTTGTTCGTGAGCGCTGCTGGCTTGCCGTCTGGAGCTCTCCGACACTGGTTAGTCATCAGGAACGAACCGATTTTAACGCCACCGTTCGGGCCATTCAGGATAAAGCACCTGTCGCGCGCTTTGGTCAGGAGCCCTGGCGCTGGCAAATGTCTGGTCTGAAGATCCGGCACGACAGCTTTATCACCACTCTTGAAAAAGCACTCGTACGCGGTGGAGACGGCTTGCTTGTCCGCCTGCTTGATGTGCCTGAGTTCTGTAATGAAATCAGACGTGAAACAGCACGCAACAGCACATCGGCCGCATGGCGCCCGGCATTACCGGGGAAGGCTGCGCCAGCGGGTGCGCTTCAGGAGGGCGACGCTACAGCACTGCTAGCTCCCTTCCTGAATCTTCAGGTATTTGGTTGTACGCCAGAAACAGAAGGTAATCTGGTGCATGCAGGGGGGCTGTGGCACGGCATGGTGGCCATAACACTTCCGCCTCAGCATCCCCGCCCCTTCAATGAGCTTGTGAAATTGGTTCCACGTTCCGTTCCCTGGCGCATACGAATCGACATCATGCCTGGCGGGATGAAAGCGCTGGGCTGGAAAAAGACTATTTCATCATTTGGACAATTTATTCCCTCTATTCGCCCACTTTACGACGCTTTCACACAGCTGGCTGCAACGGATGAACGCGATCCGGTCTGCGTGATGACCATTGTGGCGTCCACCTGGGGGCATACCCGGGAAATATGCTCCCGTAATCAGATGCTGCTTGAATCAGCGTTGCAGGGCTGGGGAGTCTGTAACACGACCACCACATTCGGTGATCCTCGCAGGGGATGGGTCAACAGTATGCTGGCCGCGTCAGCGGGCTCCGGCCCTGTTCCGCTTTACCCGCCACTCTCCCATGCGCTATCGATGCTGCCTTTCAACCGACCAGGTACCGTCTGGCGAGGGGAAGGCAACCTGATGCTGCACACGGAAGACGGATGCGCCTGGGAAGTCGGGCTGGGGTCTTCTCGACAGAACAAGCATACCGAACTTGCCCCTGGCGATTCGGGTCTGGGTAAATCGGTACTGATTAATACCCTGACGGAAATACAGGTATCTTCCGCCCAGGTTTCGCTTCCTTATGTGGCTCACATTGATAAAGGATTCAGCGCGATGGGGTTAATCCAGCTGATACGTGACAGTCTGCCAGAAGAGAGAAAGGACGAAGCAGTCGGCATCATACTCAGCAACGACCCGTCTAAATCACGCAATGTCTTCGACATCCTGTACGGCGCTCGTAAGCCAGTGACACCAGAGAAGCAATTTATCGCGTCCATGTTGACGGCCTTCTGTATCGAACCGGATAAAGGGACCCCGCCTAACCCTACAGATACCCGGCAAATAGTGAATCGCCTGATTGATCTGGCGTATGACATGCGTAGTGGTATTGAGCCAAACATGTTCCGTTCAAACGTAGAGCCAGAAGTGGATGCGGCACTGGAGTCATCCGGTTTGTGGGGTGAGCACGATCCGGAGTGGTGGGCCGCGACACCATGGTACGAAGTACGTGACCTCCTGCATGAACGTGGACAGTTATCTGCGGCTCAGCGGGCACACTACCAGGCGGTACCAGAACTTGCTGATATGCCCGCGCTACTACGCAGTGAGGTTATTCAGGAGACTTTTGGCCGAATACAGCGTAACGGCTCACAGGAGCCCCTGGTGGAGTACATTGAGCGCTGCATGATTCAGGCCCGACAGGACTACCCAATGATGGCCAGTCGGACTCGTTTTGCGCTGAACCCGAACACACGCATTATTGCCGTAGACTTAAACAACGTAGCCGGCGATAAGACCCCGGCAGGCAGACTGAAAACCGGCA
Organism: Enterobacter sp. ZOR0014; assembly: GCF_000798855.1. Taxonomy (NCBI): domain Bacteria; kingdom Pseudomonadati; phylum Pseudomonadota; class Gammaproteobacteria; order Enterobacterales; family Enterobacteriaceae; genus Enterobacter; species Enterobacter sp. ZOR0014. The sequence goes on from NZ_JTLF01000193.1 coordinate 19,622, forward strand.
TCATGTTCCTCTTTGCTGGCCACATCACTGCGGGTGATTTTTTGCTGCCGCAGTATCAGGATGAGGTAATGCAAATACTGCCGGAAGCCTACCTCCCGGGCATTATGCGACGCATCAACCAGCTCGATAGTGAAATGAAAACCAAAATCTATGACGAACTGCACAACGTCAAAGGCATTGATTTCATCTTCGAAGCACTGGATACGCAGGATCGTGAACAACGTAAGTTTGGTATCCGCACGGTGCTGAGTACCCAGTTCCTTACCGACTATCCGAAAAGCCTGCTCGACTCTGCCAACACCCTCTGGCTGCTGCGCTTCCGCCAGGAAGATATTCCACTTTTACGGGACAGTTTTAAGATCCCCGAACACAATCTTCATGCATTCCTGCGTATGCCAGCTGGTCCGGCTGCAGACGGTAGTGGCGTACCGATGCTATGTATGATGCGCACAACCCAGGGGACGCTGGCACGGATTGTCCGGTTTACGCTCGGACCGCTGGAGCTGTGGTCGCTTAACTCAGACAAAAAAGACGGCGCGCTACGCAGAAATCTCTCGGATACGATCGGTACTGCCCGTGCCCGTCAGTTACTGGCGGAGAAGTTCCCTCGTGGATCCGCAAAAAAACTCATTGAGTACAGGGAGCGTAACAGTGGCGCCCGTGGTGATAAGGGCGTCATCGAATTGATGGCAGACGAAATGATAAATGAGCTGGGGTATGACCTTTGATGTGTTCCATCCACCTGACGCCACGCTGTCGCCGCCCGGTAAAGGGCCAGGTCAGTCTTTCCCGCCTGGTGATCGATGCCGACGGCGTGGAGTTCGTCCTGCCGTCCCGACACTTCCGTACAGACAGTGCAGTGAACTCCCGGGCGGTATACGCGACCGATCGCCGGGCAACGCAAGAGGCCTGTGGCGTGCTTCTTTCACTCAAAGCGCGACCACGCCAGCTGGTCACAACAGCCATCTGGCAGGTCAATGAGCCAGGCGAACCGGTGCGGGAATCGCGTCATGTGGTCCAGTGGTTGCTACCTGAAAATACAGGGGCGGTGTTAACTGATGATACCTGGTTATGGCCGGAGGGGGCAGATACCCCACAACTCAGCCCGGGAGACTGGCCGGTACTGGATATCACCCCTCCAGCTCATGCAAGAATCACGCGTCGTGGGCTGACAATCATAGACACCCGCAGCCGGGAAGGACGTATCAGCAGACGCTTTCAGACCTTCCCTCTGGTCGCCCTCGCCCCCGGCACACAGTCAACCCGCCTTCCCGACGTGTTTACCCCGCTCAAATAAACGGAGAATTTCATGATACAACGTCATCTCCCCGCGCTGGCGCTGGCCATCGCGTCCAGCCTTCCCACTGTTGCCAGTGCTTTAACGGTCAACGTGAACTCCAGCGTTCCGATCACGACTCAGGTTCTGCCTGAGATGGCCACCATCCAGGCTACTCTGGTCGAAATACTACAGATGCAACAGGCAACCGGCACAGCCATCACACAGAACGCCGACAAGCTCGGCGCCCTGATTAATCAGGATGGGCAGGCTACTCGTCAGCAAATGATTTTCAATAATGAAACCCAACGTCTGGAGGAGGCACGGCAGAGTTTTTCGGTACCGGATTCGATCTGTAGTGATTCCGCATCCGGTGTGGCAGCACAAAGTAAAAGTGCATCAGGCAGCGCCGCGTCAAAACTCTCATCAGGCAAAGGTGTTTCCAGTTCAGCGGTGCGGAAGAGGATTTCTACAGCATCGGAAGAACAGGCCCGCGACGCTTATGACGGTGCGAACGTACATGCCGCGTACTGTACGGCAGCAGAATATGAACGCTTTGGCGGAACCGGTATCTGCCCTGCCGTCAGTAATTTGCCCGGAGGTGACAGTCAGGTACGCTCCATCTATGGCGGCGCGGGACCTGAAGGGCAGGCACCGGCACTTTCCTGGTCACAGGAACAGATTGATGCCGCTATGGCCTACATGAAAAACACGGCTCGCCCTTCAGCAGGCCGCACGCCAGGCAAAGGTGAAGTCAACACTGTTACCGGTCGTACGTATGTAGGGTTGCTCAACGAGTACAACGGTATCATCGATGCCGCGTCTGAACCTCAGCTCTCGCTGATTGCCGACAGTAAGACCAGTGAAACCACCCGTGATGCCCTGAAAGAAGCTCTGCAGTCACCTTCCGCAGCGCAGTATTTTGACAATGTGGCTTCGCCGGAGGCGAAAGCGAAGGGCTACATGAGCCAGCGAGAATTTGAATCGTTTGAGGCCGGACGTCGATATGCCAACACAGCCTATCTCTCCGACCTGCAGCAAATGGACGGAGATAACCTTATGCGCGAACTCATCCGAACTACAGCACAGATGAACTGGCAACTTAACGACATTAAAGAGTTGCTGCGCAAAGGGAACGTGATCGACGGCCAGCTACTCGCCGCCTTTGCCCGCCAGTCCTACGCCCCACGTCTGAAACAACTCGAATCAGCCATGAACCAGGGAGCTGCCAAATGACACTGGAAAAAACAGTCACACGGAAAAAAGGACTACCTGGACGTATTACCCGGGGACTGCTGAGCATATTTCTGCCATTGCAGGAAACGAAGTGGTATTTGCGGGCTGCCCGGCACATGACCTCACGAAATATTGAGCGAATGCGTGATGCTTTTCCGGAGCTCATTACTGACGACAAACCGCCGGCTTCTCCTGACTGGGAAAAAGCCGTTGCGGAATCAGGTTGTACCCCCGCACAGCTGGATAAGGGGTATGTGAGCCAGCGCAGGCGCTGGCGAGTGCTGTTCTGGCTTATGGCCATACCGGTTCCGCTTGCAGCACTGACACCATTCATTATTGGCGGGAGTATCTCCGCGCACCAGATCAGCACCTGTGTGGTGCTGTTTTCCGGTGCTGGCGTGGCATGGTCAAAAGCGCTAATCGTAACCTACCGACTGTGGCAGTTACGCAACCGTCGCGTAAGTCTTGCTGAAAGAGGCACCTTTCAGCATTTCATGGCGGAAACCCATGCCGTACGAGATGCCATTCTCGGGAAATAGCTGCCCTTCTCTGCCTCCTGCCGACATCCCGGCATTCATGCATTATCCGGAGTTACCGTGAAAAATCTCATTCGTGCGCTTTGTGCAGGGCTGCTTATCTCTGTTACCCCGGCACGCGCAGGTGTCACTTACGATGACATAGTCTCTGCTGCAACCAATGCACAGGACCTCTCCCGACAGGCACTGGTCACTATCTTCGGCGATGTGGTGCTGGACCCTCTCGCCGCCGGCAATACCACGATGATCGGGAATCTGTTTGCTCTGTTTAACGGAATTATCGCCGTCCTTGCCGTCGTCTGGTTTGTATTTATTGGTCTGAAGCACATTAATAAAACGGGGCATCAGGGCAAGGTATTCAGCGGGGATCGCGATATCACCAGCACACTGAGCACAGTGTCAGGATTTTTGATGATTATCCCGACCGCCAATGGCTGGAGCATGTCCCAGCTCATAATTCTCTGGGGCGCGTCGATTATGGGCGTAGGTTCTGCCAACCTGATGGTGTCCAAAGCAGCCAGTGATATTGCCAGCGGCTACTCCCTGACTGTCCAGCCCACACAGGCTTCGACCCGAACTTCTGCACGCGGTATTTTTGAGATGCAGCTTTGTAAATATGCCATCAATACTGCGCTGGACGATTACAACAGCACGGCAAACTCGACCACAGCCAGAATGGCAGGGGTATCCGGTTCTTCTGGAGGGAATTATACCTACCGGGTCACCAACGGCAGCGGTGTGTGCGGCACGGCGACGATACCGGAACAACAGAAATCGGACTCCTCGTCTGGTTCCGGAAGCTTCTTTAACCCCTTCAGTAACCGCGATACAAGTGAAGTGGTGGATGCGCAAAACAAAGCTATGGAAGCAATGATCCAGGATATGGACAGCGCGGCCAGCGAGTTTATGGCAGGGTTTATGAATAAACGAACAACCGGCAACGGCACACTCCCGGATATTGAAACCCGCATTCAGAGAGCAGCCAGTACGTACGAACAAACTGTTCAGCGCGCACTACCGGCGCAGAGTGAACAAAATGGCATACAGGATGCTGTCAGGAATTACCTCGACACTTATGGCTGGGCGGCTCTCGGTGCCTGGTACCAGACTTTTGCAACGGCCAATCAACGCCTGACAGAAGTTGCCAGTCGCGCGCCGGCAACCAGTGGGATGTCATCCCTTGGGGAAATTGGCAGCGGAGACCTGTTCAGTGCGGTAATGAGCGCCTACCGTACCCAGTTACAAAACTCTAATTATGCACCTCCAGCAGGTACAGCAACATCACAAAACGAGTTAAGTGCTTCTGAAGGTAACGACCCAAATAGCATATTAATGAACTCGTTCGCTCCATTTTTCGTCAGTTTAACCAGCAACATCGCAACAAATTATAGTGGGACAGGAACCTCAACAGGGCAGGTAAACCCATTAGTTAAAATGAAAAATGTTGGAGATTACACGCTGGTTGCAGCGGAGGGAACTTTAACAGCATACACGGTCATACGGGCTGCTGTTGCGGGTGGAGAGTCATCCCTTCTCGGGAAGGTTGTCAATATGACAGGAGCAATTAGCGCTGTAGATAAAGGGCTTGATGCCATTTCGCCAGCAGTATATTTCTTGTTACTACTTATGTTTAGCGCGGGATTTACACTTTCAATCTATTTGCCATTTATTCCGTTTATCTTCTGGATGACTGGAATTGGTAACTGGATTGTCAGTGTTCTAGTAGGTTGCGCAGCGGGACCTCTATGGGGGGCAACTCACCTAGGTACGTCTCAGGATCGAGGCAGTCGTGCGGCTTATGGTTACATTTACTTTATAGATACCATGATTCGTCCCGCACTTATGGTTTTTGGATTTTTCTTTGCATCTGTTGCGATTGTTGCTACTGGCACTATCCTTCATGCACTTTTTGGTGTCGCACTGGTCAATGTTCAAGCCAACTCGTTAACAGGTTTATTCAGCATGGCTGGTTTTTTAATGATCTATGCTCGAATTTGCACGACACTGGTATCTAGCATATTTGCCTTACAGGCATATTTACCTGACTACGTCATTTCGTTCCTTGGCGGTAGAGATGCAGCAAATACTCTTGGAAGCATGGCTGGTTCTGTCAAAGATATGTTCGTAGCCGGTGGGAGGAATATACGGCATACCCCTGGCGTTAATACGAAGGGTATGAATGGTCCAGGGGAAACAAATAATGATGGAATAAAAAGTTGAGATGTGGACATCTATCCAGTAGTGCTATAACATTGAGTGAAATACCTAAGGAGGGTTTACTGTGAAAGATAGATTCCCTAAGTGGTGGGTTTTATACTCTGTTGCAAAGTCTTTATTTTTAAAGTTCGGTATAATCTCTTTCTTGCTGATTTTTTTTCTATGCTCCATTTCAATCATCATGGATGAGTACGTACGCCCGGAGGCATATCTATACGCCATAACAAGTTGCTTACTGTTATTCGGTCCATTTGCCATCAATTATGTTATAGCCAAGAAACGCAAAAAAAAGATCCTTGCTGTTGTTGAGAAAATCAAGGAGACAGGGCATTTCAACCCGGAAAGCACTTCTGAGGGCTGGCTCTTCTGGAAAAGTACCTACCTGGGTTTTGACTTTCAGCAAGGAACCTTTTTGTACGTCCGAATCTACCCGGGCAATGTCATGGATGTCATTGGCTTCGATGCTTACAGCCTGACACGTACAGAGGTTGAAGATTCAAAGTTGCGTCTCTTTACAAGGTTCACATCATTGCCGATGATTCCTATCGATACCGGTGCTGCATCCAGTATTGCTAACCATCTGCATGCAATGAACAACAAAGGATACACCTATAACTTCAACTTCAACGATGTCGTGAATAAAAAACGTGCCGAGATCGAATCTCTGACAGGGCTACCTGTTCCCGTTCTTGCCTGAAACACATCCAATACCCTCCAATAAATAGCCGGTTTAATTGCCGGCTATTTTCATTGATTTCATTAACGCAGATCATCGCTCTGAAAATTCACTTTAAAACAGATGATGATAATAAAAACCACAACCCATCTTATTAATGGCCCTCACTAAAACAAAGGAGATCCGTATCAGATCCTCAACAATCTAATATTTGACCAATCAATATAATTTCACCTGCCGTTATCACCAGTAAATACGCTTGCTAACTTTTCGTAAGCTCGGGCTCTGCTGCCCTCTTTTATTCAGTTAGTCTTCATCGTTTTTATTTAGGGAGCTTTTCCATGACATCCGCTCGCGCGGGAACGACTGACCCGCTTGAATTTCTTGGAGCCCTCGCCATCCTGGGCATTATGCTTCTGCTTGTTGCATGGCTGTTCTTGCCTGAGTTTGTGTACTGGTCATGTTTCATTTTGCATACCCTGTGGGGCATGGCTGATTTTGGCCCCTTCCACACCTGGGCCGCACCGCGTTATAACCTGCTGGCCGTCACCGCCAACAATGCCGAAAACATCACTTACGATCAGTGGATCAACGTGATGAAGCAAACGACGGTGATCCTGATGATATTCCTCATTCCCCTGTCTACCGCTTCGCTGTGGAGCTGGTTATGCCATCCTGCACGAAACTGGCAAACGCGACGGGTACTCAATATCAGCACGCTGCCCTTCGCTATGGAAACCATTTCCCCTGCAATTGCCCCCATTCTTAATGAGGGGGATTCCAGTCGCCTGTTGCTTGATAAACGTCGTCCAGAAAGACGTCCGGCACAAAGCCCTGAGGGTTTCGCTGAAGAGCATGAACTCATCAGTAATATGCAGCTCGATGTTGCCCGCTGCAGGGCTGTTTTTATGGCCCAACTGGGGCGTCCACTTAATGGATGGAAAAGTCTCGCCCCTCATGAAAAGGCATTATTCGCAATATTCGGCCTTCAGTATTTCCTGGATGACCGACCGGCCGCACGTCAATTAATGGATGTCCTGAACCGCTCCTGTCGGATAAAAAGCCGCCGTGATAAGGGGAAATTCTCAGTTCCGGTCTATGCGCTGGCGAGAACCGCTTTTAAGCGCGTCATCCAGAGCGAAGGCGCGAAACAGTGGTTGCGTGAGCACCGTTACGTCAGAAGTGGTCTGGTCTGGCTGTACGCGCATGATTTACGGCTGACACCACCTAACTGGCTATGGCTAAAGGGGGTAGACCGCCCACTCTTCTATGCCCTGCACCGGGCAAACACCACCAAAGGATTTATTGAAGGTGCAGGTATCGTCGCCGTCGCCCGCACCGAGAGCGAGGCTATCCGACTTGGCCTCCCCTGCCCGCAAGCCTGCGTCGATGAAGCCATTGAGGGATTGCGCATCGATATGCTGTCTCTGGGGCTAATCTGGAACGAACCTCAGCCAGACCGCGACCGCAGGCGTCGCATCCGGACCAACTGGTCACTCACGGAAGACGTCATCACTCGCCCGGGTGACGATGACGATCTCATCTTCTGAAATTTCGCTCATTTCTGACGCTAATTATCTTACTGTCTACTGGAGTCTCATTATGTCGCTGGAAAGCACCTACACCACCTTTCGTTGTAACGACACCATTGTGGTTTTACATCAACACGGACATGGTGTTCCTCAGGCCCTGTTCACCTTTCGTGAGCCTCAGCGTATGGCCATCCACGATAAAAAGCTCATCGCTTTTTATCCATATTCAGCAGAAGCCGTGACACTTCTTGATGACCCGATGCACGATGCGGCGGAAGTCTTCAACACCATAGCGCGACACCTCAAAACCCAGAGTAAGGCAATAATGAAACGCCGTATTAAGTCCCTTGCCCTGTTTGTGAGCGGCGCGCTGATAGCATCTTCGTTATGGCTCCTGGGTGCGGATAACCATTTCTCACTCAATGTGGGAAACCAGACACTGACTATCCCGGCAGAACCAGGCGCAATCGCACCGGCCCTGCCGCGGCAGACTGTTGCTGTTCAGGAGCCAGCCAACCCGGCGGCAGGCAATACAGTCATTCAGGCTGCCCAGGCTGAATCCGACAACATGCAGAATATTATGAAGGAAAGTCATAAATCCTTACCGGCTTCGCCTTCTGAAGCCCTGAAAACAGCACCGGCAGCGGTAACGTCAACCACATCAGTAAAAAAAGAAGCGACGGAACAGCCAGCGCGACAGAAGATGGTGGAAATACTGAAGCGCAGTACCGATCGCGGTCTGTTCACCATCCAGCTCTCAACCGGGCATGAGCGTACGCTGTACGCATTCCTCGATCCAACCTGTGCGGTCTGCAGAAGTATGGAGCCGGCAATCGAACAGCTGGCGCAGCGTTACAACGTTGTTGTATTCCCTGTATCAGTCGTGAATGACGGCGGCGATGCTGTAGAGAAGATCATTCCGGTTTTATGCGAGAAGGACCAGACAGCTCGTGCTGTTGCATGGAGTGATCTTTTCCGACCGGACGCAGGTATGCTGGTTCCGGGACAGACAACACCTCCACAGATGAGCTCAGACTGTTCCGCGTCGGCTCAGGCCGTAGTAGCCGTAAACGATACTGGCTTCCGCACCTTTGGTTTTTCAGGTACGCCGACAGTGCTGACTGACACTGGCATTCGCCTGGCAACGGGCATGCTGACCGCGCCGGATAAAATTGATCACTTCCTGAAAATTACAGATCCAATGTCACCAGAACAGGTCGACCGCTTTGTGAGTTCCCTCAGTATCCAGGAGTAAACCATGAATTATACGCCCGTTAACCAGGCGCTCATGAAGCGCAATGCCTGGAACTCCCCTGTTCTTGAGCTTTTGCGCGACCACCTGCTGTATGCCGCAATTATGGCAGGAAGTGTGGTGGCGGGGTTTATCTGGCCACTCGCCATACCGCTTTTGCTTTTGCTGGCCATCGTGGCCAGCATCAGCTTTGGAACACACCGCTGGCGTATGCCCATGCGAATGCCTGTCCACCTGAATAAAGTAGACCCCTCTGAAGACCGGAAGGTACGGCGCAGCCTGTTCAGAAGGTTCCCCTCACTGTTTCAGTATGAAACAACGCAGGAAAGTAAAGGTAAGGGAATATTCTATCTCGGCTACAGGCGAATGAATGATATCGGACGCGAACTCTGGCTCACCATTGATGACCTGACCCGTCATGTGATGTTCTTTGCCTCGACCGGTGGAGGCAAAACCGAAACCATCTATGCGTGGATGCTCAATTCATTTTGCTGGGGTCGGGGCTTCACCTTTGTTGACGGCAAGGCGCAGAACGACACGGCGCGCACCTGCTACTACCTGGCCCGCCGCTTTGGGCGTGAGGATGATGTGGAGTACATCAACTTCATGAATAGCGGCATGTCCCGCAGTGAGATGATCCACAACGGTGATAAAAGTCGGCCACAGTCTCACCAGTGGAACCCCTTCTGCTATAGCACTGAGGCCTTTGTTGCTGAGACGATGCAATCAATGCTGCCGACCAACGTACAAGGGGGAGAATGGCAGTCCAGAGCAATTGCAATGAACAAGGCGCTGGTTTTTGGCACAAAGTTCTACTGCGTCCGTGAAAACAAAACCATGTCGTTGCAGCTGCTGCGCGAGTTTATGCCACTGGAGAAACTGGCAGAGCTTTACTGCCGTGCCATAGACGATCAATGGCCAGAGGAAGCTGTCTCTCCGCTCTATAATTATCTGGTAGACGTACCGGGTTTCGATATGGCCACCGTTCGCCAGCCTTCAGCCTGGACAGAAGAGCCGCGCAAGCAGCACAGCTACCTGACTGGGCAGTTTCTGGAAACCTTCAACACATTTACGGAAACGTTCGGTAATATCTTCGCTGAGGATGCCGGTGACATTGATATTCGCGACAGCATTCACAGCGACCGGATACTCCTGGTCCTTATCCCGGCAATGAACACCTCTCAGCACACAACCTCTGCACTGGGGAGAATGTTTGTTACCCAGCAGAGCATGATACTGGCCCGGGACCTGGGACATCGTCTGGAAGGGCTAGATTCCGAAGCTCTCGAAATCACCAAATACAAAGGCCCCTTCCCCTACATGAACTATCTCGACGAGGTGGGAGCCTATTATACCGAGCGTATTGCCGTTCAGGCCACACAGGTACGTTCCCTGGACTTTTCTATCGTCATGATGAGTCAGGACCAGGAGCGCATTGAAAGCCAGACCTCAGCCACAAACGTTGCCACCCTGATGCAAAACGCCGGCACTAAGGTTGCGGGTAAAATCGTAAGTGATGATAAAACGGCAAAGACAATCACTAATGCCGCAGGACAGGAAGCCCGGGCGAACATGGTCAGTCTGCAACGGCGTGACGGTATCATTGGTACCTCCTGGATCGATGGCGACCACATCAATATTCAGATGGAGAACAAAATCAATGTGCAGGATCTGATTAAATTGCAGCCAGGTGAGAACTACACGGTGTTTCAGGGCGATCCGGTTCCGGGAGCATCCTTCTACATCGAGCCGCAGGACAAAACGTGCAATGCACCCGTCATTATCAACCGATACATCACGATTAACCCTCCGAACCTTAAGCAACTACGTAAACTTGTTCCACGAACAGCGCAGCGCCGTCTTCCGGCTCCGGAGAACGTCAGCAAAATCATTGGTGTTCTGACAGAAAAGCCCTCGCGTCGGCGTAAAGCGGCAAAAGCTGAACCCTGGAAGATAATCGATACCTTTCAGCAGCGTCTGGCCAATCGCCAGGAAGCGCATAATCTGATGACTGAATATGATACGGACCACCGTGGACGGGAAGAAAACCTCTGGGAAGAAGCGCTGGAGGTAATCAGAACAACCACTATGGCGGAACGTACAATACGGTACATCACGCTTAATAAGCCTGAATCGGAACCGACGCAAGTAAGCGCTGAAGAAATTCAGCTCGCACCAGATGCGATACTGAGAACGCTGACACTCCCGCAGCCGGCTTATATTCCTCCTTCCAGATATCGAAACGAGCCATCTATCTCCCCGAAACTGCCTGATTCACCACATCCGGATATGGAGTGGCCAGAGTGATAGTTCAAAAAAATTGTCTTGTTTCAGGAACCGCTGCCGATAAACAAAATGATATAGAACTGAAGGAAATGAAATGAAGAAGCTACTATTTGCCGCCCTCTTTGGTTTTTCATGCGTTGCCGCTGCAGCGCCCCAGCCCGTTATCGACACCGATGCCGTGGCGCAACTGACTGAAATCCGTAACATCCTCCTCACGAACCAGCAGAAGGTGTACGCCTGCTCCGATGGCGAGAAGCTTTATACTGTTGGGTTGCAGATAAAGCATGATGGTTCTGAATACAAATGTGTTTTAAAGAAAGACCATGCTGAATGGGAATTAGTCCCACGCATCGCATTCAACTAAATAAGGCCGCGAAAGCGGCCTTTTTTTTGACCTGATTATACTACCCTCCGGATTGGGCACAGATTCACACTATCCCGTTCTGCTGGCAGTACGGGAAATTGATAAGTATGATTGATAAAACAGGGGGCAGAGAATGAACATTCCTAAACAGACACTGGTTTTATCTATTGCAGGTTGCTCACTTCAGTTATTCTTTATTTTCGCTTCTTTCATAGGTGCTGATGATAGTTTTGCTGTTTTCTGGACATCATGCGGCTTTGCCTATGTATTGCTTGCGTTCCATGTAGTCACGGGCATTGTCGCTTGTTATGACATAAAACATCCTCTAAAAGTTTAAAAGGCCGCATTTGCGGCCTTTTTTATTTCTTATCTGCGGGCTAAATTCCATCTGGTCCCCGAATGCTTATAACGGTGAAGGTGGTTTCCAGTTTGGTCCTGACTCATTGCGCACAGCTTCTGTATTACTCCCCTGATTCGTCATTTCAGCAAAGCGCATCTCGCTTTCAACACGCACCTGGTCGACCTCCGGTCGCGAGATCTGGTATTCACCTTCATCACGGTGGTTCACATTGTGCCATGCCACCATTTTGGCAAAAGCTGTATTGAACTGTTCATTATCCCCTTCCGGCGCCATCGCGACGCTCGGAGAACGGCTGAAGAGAACCGGCGCGACTTTGACCATATCCCGCTTAAGCGCATCGTAATCGCCACTGTTCCGGAAAATAACCCTGTCGCCATAGTCGGTACAAATATGGCGGCCTGTCTCCGGATCGCGGAACTGGACGCGACCGTTCTTCTTAAGTGAAGCCCGCAGGCCAGGAACACCGGAGTACATCGGCGTTCCGCCTGGCTCACAGATAACGACACATCGGTTGTCTGTTGTGGATTTCACCGTATTACCACGACGATCCCGGTAATCCCATCCTCTCAGCTGCGATATCGCAGCCTTGTCACCTTTCACCGCTTCAGCTTCAACCCACTGCCGGTAAGACGGCGGATACCATTTCCCCTGCCCGATAAGCTCAGCTCGTTCAGCCTTCATGGTTTCTTTCAGCGCAATCAGTGCCTGCATGCGCTGAAGCTCTGCAATATGATAATGCAGCTTCCTCACCAGAGGGTCACGATGTTCGATGCGGATGCGCGCTTTACGCATCCTGCATTCGTCATGAATCGCCTGGTAACGTTCACGGCCATGCAAATCAGGGCGCTGCCAGTTAGCCCGCCAGGCTGCATAACGGGCTTTCAGATCTTCTCGCGCAGCTGCGCGCGCTTCGCGACGCTGGCGACGCAATTCAGGATCACGCTTCATACCCGGAATATCGCGGTCGCTCACGGCCAGTTCCGGATTGTAACGGCTGACCGGCTTAACACGTTCAAAGATGTCTGCCGGCACCGAAACAAACGAACCAGCATGGGGTTCCGAACGCGCAAGCGTCAGATCAGGATGAACGTGGCTGGCCTTTACAGGGGTCTGTTCGTGATTGTAAGCGTCCATCACAACCAGGCCCTGCTGCTCGCGCATCAGCAACAGACCCTGACGCGCCAGTAGCTCATGACAGCGTTCCCAGGTAAATTCACCACTACCGATCAGCATCTCTATATCCTGACGGCAGTGTGAAACCGCATAGCCCCAGAGGCTTTCCTTATCAGAGAAAATCTCACGTTTCAGCGCCCCCTGCGGGCCCGAACCTGTTCGCAGTTTTCGCCATTCCCGATCGGAAACTGGAGTGGCTTCCAGACCGCCACCGGTGAACTGTTCCGCAGGGGGAACCTGCTGGAAAATGTCTTTCGGTACCGGCTGCCAGCCTCCTTTATACGAGTCCAGAATAGCCTTCGTTAGCGCAGGCCACACACGTTCCGCCCTGACAGGTGTACGCGTTGAGTCATACCCGTCACAAATTACCAGACGGTCATGCTGTTCTTTCAGATACAGTCCAGACTGTGCCAGAAGCGTATGCACTGACTGTATGGTTCGCTGCGTTGGATCCTGATCAAGTGCAATCAGCGGCGCCCGTAAACGTGCGATCGCATAGTCGGATAAGGATTCTTTCTCTGTCATCCGTTCAGGGCGAGACGGCATAATAATCTTGTCTGGTTCATAGCGGCCGACAGCCGGAACTTGCGTGAAAATGTCCTGTGCAGGAGGAACAAACTCACCCAGTTTACGAATAAGTTTATCGGTATCAAAGGCGTGTCCAAACGCAGAAAGCGTAACGCCAGGACGTTCACGTTCCCAGCCGTCCTTCACTTTTAGCTCGCCGCTCTCCTTTGTCAGGAACAGACCTTCTTTCGCAAAACGCTGATGGAGAGAAGGCCAGTCGGTCACCGGTGACTCCCGTAAACCAGCTATTGCCGTGTCAGCGATATATTCTCTCAGGCTCTGATTACGGCCACGTTTCCAGGCACTTTGACGATCGCGTTCAACAGAAGTACGACGAACAATACGATTATCAGGGGCAATCACATAGCAACCATTGTCAGGTGAAAACCCATGTTTAAGCTCCAGTTCACGACAGGCCTTACTCAGTTTTTCCTGGCTGTAAGCAAGACGGTTAAGATAACCAGTCTCCGGATGTACGCGATTTACAGCGATGTGAACGTGGAGGTTATCTGTATCAGTGTGAACGGCAGCAACGAACTGATGGCCCGCTAAACCGAGACGGGAAAGTGTATGGCTGACCGAATCGTAAATCTGTTCAGGACGCGGGCTTTCGTGCGATTGCCAGCTCAGAATATAGTGGAATACAGGGTCGCTTTTGTTGTGGGCAAACTTCGCTTTACGTGCGGAGAACTCCATTTCTTCAGCTGCACTTTCAATTGATGTGCAGTTGTGGAAACAGGTCACACCGTAAAAATTCACCCATTCCCCGCCGTCAGGCATCACGTCAACCAGCGAGATAAACGACTCATCGCGCAGTTTAGTAGCGTAGTCAACCAGACGGGAAAAGCGACTGCTGTGCGGCATTTCTGGCTTTGTTCCGGAAGCTTTCACGGCTTCCATTAAATCATCATCGCGCGGTTCATCACGAACAGAAACGTACGACACCAGGTCCCCAAAGGAGGACTTGCCGTCCTGTCGTTTCGGTGGAATAACCGGGATCATGATGTTGTTCTTCTCTCCGTGCTAATCGTTACTCATGAGTTTTTTTCTGAGCGTGGTCGACAGTTCTGTTATTGCGACAAGGACCGTGGAGTACTCTTTATCCCCCACTCGTTTCCCTTCAACAAAGAGATGCTTTTGCAGTCTCCCCAGCCTTAAAAGCTCGGTCATAAAGCTGTCGTCGATGAGTGAAATCATCTTTCTGTTCATCGCTGCGTTACGGATATAAGCCGATACGCTTTGCCCCACTGCTTCCGCTTTCTGTTCAATCTGTTCGATTTCATCCGGCGTGAATCTCAGGGTCTTGATTACGGTTTTCTGCCGTTTATCACTTCCCCTTCGGGATGCTTTGTCGCTCATGTGTGCTCCTTACTCGGGTGTCGGGGCGGAGCCCTGACCAGGTGGCATTTGTAATATCGTGCGTGCGCGGTATTACAAATGCACATCCTGTCCCGTCTTTTAAGCCATTATACGCTTCGCTGGCTGTTTCGCCTAGTGGCGATTTGACGGCATAGGCAGTGCGGAGCACTGCCACTTTTTAGTGGTCAATGTTATGATTTGGATGACAATATTCTGAAAGGGGTAAGAAGATGAGTAAGAAGGCGTTTTATTCAGATGAAGATATCGAGCTGGCAAAGGTTGCTCTGGCTGGTTTACCGGATCTGACACCTCAGCGCAAATCACAAAAGGAATTTTTGGATGCAATCCGTGATGACCTGTTAGCACTGGTCAAGACCAAAGGTTACACGGTCTCAGACATTAAAGAGACACTAAAAACCACGGGGTATGAAATCAGTGAGAGAGCACTTCGTGAAATCGTTCGTGATGCTGATAAAAACAAACCAGCCCGTAAAAATCGCAGGTCGACGGCAGGAAGTTCGTCATCACCAACGAAATAATTCCTGCATCCTGAAGATGTGATGTACTGATATTTTTCTTACCAGGATGAATTATTTTTTCAACCTGGTAAGAAGGAAGATGATGTAGAAATTACCATTCAAACGTCGGAACGTCTGCCAGCATTTCTCCCCATGAAGTAAAATGAACCATGCTGATGTCAGCCTTTATCATGGCAGTGTAAATCACTATTCTCGCCGCTTTTGAAATACCATGACGTTTCAGAACTAGAAGCGGATAACTGACGGCATCAACACGAATGATGTAACCCAGATCGGATTCATGGATCCATTCGCTTTCATACTCGGCGTGACATAGTTCGCTCAGAATCTCGCTATCCCTCCGCGTAATATGGCTCAGACTACATTCCAGAACAGAACGCAAAACTTTGTGATTAAGTTCAGTACGCTGTCCCCATCCTAGCGATGCAGTAACATCCTCCCATGTCCATTTAGGGTTATCAGGAACCTGAGCAGTAAGCTGTTTAAATGGCAAGCTAAGTGCCGTCGACAGGTTCAACCCTGAGGCAATAATACGCGGATAAAGTTCACTGGCTGTACATGAGGAAATCAGTTCTCCATTCACAAAGAGAGCTTCATCACCGTTATCAAGACGGATACAGGCGACGCCATGAGGCGCACGGGATATGTAGTGAGGCATGTTCAATTCCTTTCAAAAATGTGCCGGATAATACTCCGGCACTGTTTTTTATGAAAATTCGCCCCGTTGCAGGGCGGTGGTTATCAGGCGTACGCGCGGGAAAGCTCAAGTGTACTCAGGACGTGATCCCATTCAGCCCCGTTAAGTGCTGGAATATGGATCGGTTTATGAATACGCCCACAACGGACAAGTGATGTCCCCAGTTGTTTCAGATGTGGCGCGATAGCGTCTGGTTTCAACGTTTCACGGATTTTCCGTGGATGACGTGTTTTTACCCTCTCCTTTACAAAGTATTCGCGACATGCGACGATGAACTGGTCTTTCATAGTGCCTCCTCAGAGTCATTGTGATAACGAGCTGTTACAGCAGCCCGTGTAAACAGGCAGGGCACCCGCCCTGCTTTTTTATTGCCAGTCTTCCGGCAATATCCTGCGCGTCTTACGACGCAAATCTTGCAGGCCATCCGGCCTTTTCTGCCGTCGTCCTTTTCCGTTTTCTTGCAATGAGGGAAATGCCTTCATTACGCTAATGCCCTGACAGGGTGACGATGGAAAGCAGGGGTGAAGGACAGATTATTTGGAGCCTGCGAGAAAAAATCTGGACGGAAAGCGTCAGCGTCCCTTGCTGAACAGAGGCGCTCTGTCAGAGTGCATAAGTAATGAAAGGCTTTCACGGCAGAAACGGACAGGACGGCAGAAGGCGCCGGTTATTCCGGCGTTCCCTTGCGGCCGCCGTGGCGGTCAGTGGGAGCGGCGCTGCCGGAACGGCAGCTGCAAGCGGGATAGGTTCAGGTATCGCTTGCTATCCGTCAGGACGGAGACGCGTGCGGCTCCGCGTAGCGCGGTGGGCGTACGGCCACCACGCGAAGTGCAGGCGACGACCCGGCAGCGACGGGGAGCCGAAGGTACCCAGATGTCAGTCCTGACAACATGCTTTTCGTCGTCATTTAGCATCAAATTAATCCACAAAAAAAATCCATAAAAGTGCAGAATCTGCACTTTTTTCATATGTACTTTTCCACAAAAAAAACACTAAAATAAGTGCAGAATCTGCACTTATTTAGGTATCAGAAAATGACGGGTTACGAACTTCGTTTATGGCGAAAAGGTATGAACTGGAGCAGTGACAGGGCTGCCGAAGAGCTTGGAGTCAGCCTGCGAACATGGAAAGTTTACGAGAAGTCGGAAAAGGTATCGCGGGTTGTAGAGCTGGCAACCGTAACACTTTCTATCGCTGCTGCTGTTCCTTCCTTCGGACACCGGAAAACCACCAAAGAAAAGATAATTACCATGATCCAGACACTAACCGGCGCAGCTGGACTCATCGGGAGGCGCTGAGCACCTCCCCTGTCCTTATCAGGCGGCTTTCGATATATCGCGCATAAAGTCCATCATGGCTTTAAGTCTGCGCTGAGTGTTCAGCTTCGCTTCAAAGTCGTTGAGATAGTAAACAGGCGTATAACGTACACGATTGAACTGCATCGTGAGCGTGTTCCCTGTCACCACCTCCGCCGCAATCCCCAAAAGAGACAACTGGATAAATGCCATATCGGCAGCAACCGGATCAATATCGATGCAACTGGCGAACAGGTGCGCGGACGGATTGATATCAGCCTCAAGCAGACATTCAGCATAGGCAATAATCATTCCTGCCGAACCGCAGGCCGGATCGCTTATCGTCGCGATACCCTCCCGCGTGACCGTCTCTTTAATGCCGGAAACCAGCATTCTGGCCATCATTGACTGGACAGAATAGGGGGTAAAATATTGCCCCATACCTCCCGATCCCAGCTCAAGCTCCATAAAAATTGAGCCGATGAAGTCATGGAATTTAGCCTCCAGCGCACACACCATCAGGCGGAACAACTCATGAAAATTGCGGATATCGTCAGCGTCGTATCGCGCGCAGACCTTCCGGCAGTTTTCCGCGTTCTCTGGCGTTCTCACCCGCGCAATATCCAGTTCGCTCGCGGCAAGTCTGACAAAATCGCTGAATACATCCCAGCGGTGAAGGTGGCGGGCAGTCTGGTTAAACAGACTGATAAACTGCTTACGCGCGGTGTCGATGCTGATAAGGCGCGGGAGGGCTGGCTCGGACTGGACAGCCGGAGCCGCCTGCACGACAGGGCGGGCGGCT
>NZ_JTLF01000394.1:0-1163 GCF_000798855.1 Enterobacter sp. ZOR0014
TACATGGAAAGCGCGGTGCTTTCCGATAAAGGCCGGTCGGCCAGGAGATTAAAATGGCAGTTAACGTTGAAAGCGTAATTCGTAAGTATAAGTTTTCCGAAGCTGTGACAATTAAGATCGCAAACGTCAGTAAATATAATGATAAGCAGGTTGAAATCCGTGATGCAGCTACAGGCCGTTTAATATGGCGTGCATGGGATTTTGAGCCATCCTTCCTGGACGAACTGGAGAAACAAATTAAACCATACGTAATTTAATAGATATAAAAGAAAAGCGTTAGGCTGCGGGAACAGTCTAACGCTCATGACAAAAAAATCACTTACAGGTAAATTTTATGTCAACCAATCAGATCATATCGTTAGCAAATTCAATTGTAAAGGGTATCCAGCAGAAGCGACCAGTTAAAACGCCTCAACTCACAGGATGGGAGCTGGAAGAAGTTTTATGGTGGGTAAAAAATCTTGGAGCAGACCTGCTTTAAGGTTACATGGGGGGGGATGCCCCCCTATTCCAAATGTGCCAGCATTTATTTATCACCGGTGCGGCCTCGATGCACATGATTGATAGCAATTATTCTCCAGCTGCGTAACCGGCGATACTGAAATTGACAGCAAAAGGGTCATACAATGGGAAATTATACAATCAGAACTAGCGAAAAAGATGATGCAATTATCAAAGATGCCCAGGAGTATTTAGGTGTCTCAACTGTCAGCAAAGCATTTCTGGTTTCTATCAGCAAGGTTAAAGAGCAAAACGAAATGATCCTGAAGCTAGAACGTGAGCTGGCGCAGGAACGCAAGCGATCTCAAAGTATGTCTGCTGGTATTGCTGATTTTGAAGTCAGTATGGCTCGCCTCTTCACGCTGAAATGATGTACAATTAACCACAGTCATAAAATCTAGTCATTCCCTTCCAAGCTTCGCCCCACACGGGGCGTTAGTCATCCGTTAGGCTGCAAAAAATTTGCGATTTACGCTAACCTCTCTTGCCTTGTGTGTATATGTATGTATAATGGATTTCAGGTTACGGAGGGCTTATGAAATCTGCTGACCTGTTGAAAGAGCTGATAGCCGCAGGGTGTGAACTTCGACGG
This sequence comes from Enterobacter sp. ZOR0014, assembly GCF_000798855.1. Classification (NCBI taxonomy): domain Bacteria; kingdom Pseudomonadati; phylum Pseudomonadota; class Gammaproteobacteria; order Enterobacterales; family Enterobacteriaceae; genus Enterobacter; species Enterobacter sp. ZOR0014. The sequence continues at coordinate 1,094 of NZ_JTLF01000394.1, forward strand.
CACAACGGGGGAAGCCACCAGATTTGGTGGTCGCCCATAACAGGAAAAACTTTTCCTGTTCCGCATCCGA
>NZ_JTLF01000355.1:0-207 GCF_000798855.1 Enterobacter sp. ZOR0014
TGCCGGAAAATATTAATACCGGTTTACCGGAGTGGGCGAAGGATCCTTGCATCACCGGGATAACGCTCGGCAATAATGAAAAGTATACTCTTCGCGCACTTCGCCAGGGGTATCTTTATGTTTTCTATGAAAAAGGAAAACAGGGCACCCATTACTGGCAATGCTACAGCGTTGCGCCGGACGGCTCACTGTGGCTGCAGCAGGTGG
>NZ_JTLF01000006.1:0-215 GCF_000798855.1 Enterobacter sp. ZOR0014
GAAATTATTTCCGCTTTATCTAAAACTGGGTTATCAGTAATTGATAGCTCTAACAATCTAAATTTTCTACCGCCATAAGGATAACCACCAATTGATACAAATTGTCCGACTTCATACAAGAGCGTGGTCTCGATTCTAAGCGTGTTTTTACTATTATAGTACACTTTACCTTGCAATAGTTCTAAGTGGTCTTTACGAAGCTCTCTATGCCCTTT
>NZ_JTLF01000052.1:0-221 GCF_000798855.1 Enterobacter sp. ZOR0014
AGCGCTGGCTCGAAGACCAGGGACACCGTATGCCTGCCTTCAGCACCGTCCATAACCTGATGGCCCGCCATGGCCTGCTGCCCGGCACGGCTCCCGGCATTCCGCTCACGGGCCGCTTCGAACACGACGCACCGAACCGGCTCTGGCAGATGGATTTTAAGGGGCACTTCCCCTTTGGCGGCGGCCGCTGCCATCCTCTCACCCTGCTGGACGACCACTCC
>NZ_JTLF01000101.1:0-495 GCF_000798855.1 Enterobacter sp. ZOR0014
AAAAAAATTGGCCGATTCATGTTTGCCATTGGCATTAAGTTCAAAAATTATTTGTTCAAGTGCATTTTTTAAGTTATTTAAATTCATTGCCAGGGAACTCCTAAAGTTTTAACCACCCATGCTCTTGGAAGATTGGACACCACAGCCTGGTATCCCATCCCAGGATAACCTGCCCCTTGAGCTGCAGCAGGACCTTCACTCACCCAAGTTCCCTTAGGAACTTTGAACTCTGATACATTAGTAATATTTACACCCCAATCATGGCGAATAGCTAGTTTTTCTCGCAAAACCTCCTCGGAATTATATTTTTCATTTGTAAGCCAAGAAATTTTTCTTCCTGTTCGATTATTTACACCATGATATTTATAAAAAGTCTCATCTGTTTTCAGCTGCCTATTTTTATAAACGCTTTTATCAAATGTTTCAGCAATTCCCCCAGGAAGTTGCGGCCCTGGTTTTTTTCCTGTACTGCATCTCGATAACCCCCACGGATCC
>NZ_JTLF01000062.1:0-21691 GCF_000798855.1 Enterobacter sp. ZOR0014
GGAGCCTGACGGTGATTCAGGTTGTTCATGGGTAATCAGACACTTCTTCACAACTATATCCACAGAAAAGGTGAATAAAATTCCCTTCGCAGCTGCACTTCTGTTTATAACTCTGCCCTTATTTGTGAGTTATTCAAATGTTATTAGGTTGCAGGCCTGTAAGAGAGTGGTTTACCGCCTCCCTGTAGTGTGAAACAATCATTCATATATAAGGTTTAGATTGGGGTAGTCCGGTGATTGATGACGATGGCTACCGCCCGAACGTAGGAATAGTAATTTGTAATCGTCAGGGCCAGGTCATGTGGGCAAGGCGATATGGTCAGCACTCCTGGCAGTTCCCGCAAGGTGGGATCAATCCGGGAGAGTCCCCAGAACAAGCGATGTACCGGGAGCTTTTTGAAGAGGTCGGTTTAAGCCGTAAAGATGTTCGCATCCTGGCGTCGACCCGCAACTGGTTGCGTTACAAGTTACCGAAACGTTTGGTGCGTTGGGACACAAAGCCGGTTTGTATCGGCCAGAAACAGAAGTGGTTTCTTCTGCAGTTGGTGGGCAACGATTCAGACATCAATATGCAAACCAGCAGTACGCCGGAGTTCGATGGCTGGCGCTGGGTAAGCTATTGGTATCCTGTTCGTCAGGTCGTGTCATTTAAACGCGATGTTTACCGTAGGGTGATGAAAGAGTTTGCAAGTGTGGTTATGCAGCTTCAGGAGATCCCGCCTAAGCCGCAAAGCGCACCTGCCTGGCGACGTAAAAGAGGTTAAGCTACGCAAATCATGCTCACCCGCTTGCGAGAAATAGTCGAGAAGGTGGCCAGTGCTCCGCGTCTGAACGAGGCGTTGAATATTCTGGTTACTGACATCTGTCTTGCGATGGAGACCGAGGTCTGTTCGGTGTATCTGGCCGACCACGATCGGCGCTGCTATTACCTGATGGCGACCCGTGGTTTGAAAAAACCACGGGGACGAACCGTAACGCTCGCATTCGATGAAGGGATTGTCGGTCTGGTTGGACGGCTGGCGGAACCCATCAACCTTGCCGATGCGCAAAAACACCCCAGTTTTAAATACATTCCTTCCGTAAAAGAAGAGCGCTTCCGCGCTTTCCTTGGTGTGCCAATTATCCAGCGTCGTCAGCTGCTCGGCGTTCTGGTCGTCCAGCAGCGTGAGTTGCGTCAGTACGATGAAAGCGAAGAGTCATTCCTCGTTACGCTTGCCACACAGATGGCGGCGATCCTCTCACAGTCTCAGCTTGCTGCGCTTTTTGGTCAGTATCGTCATACGCGTATCCGTGCTCTTCCGGCCTCGCCAGGCGTGGCGATTGCTGAAGGCTGGATGGACGCCACGCTGCCGTTAATGGAGCAGGTGTACGAAGCCTCCACGCTTGATGAAGCGCTGGAGCGCGAGCGTCTTACCGCAGCCCTGGAAGAGGCGGCAAATGAATTTCGTCGCTACAGCAAACGCTTTGCGGCGGGTGCGCAAAAAGAGACGGCGGCTATCTTTGACCTCTATTCACACCTGCTCTCAGACGCGCGTTTGCGTCGTGAGCTTTTTGCCGAGGTGGATAAAGGTTCGGTAGCAGAATGGGCCGTTAAAAAGGTTATCGAAAAGTTTGCTGAACAGTTTGCTGTATTAACTGACGGTTATCTGAAGGAGCGCGCCGGAGATTTACGCGCGCTGGGCCAACGTCTGCTGTTCCATCTGGATGACACCATTCAGGGGCCAAATGCCTGGCCAAAACGGTTTGTCCTGGTTGCCGATGAACTCTCGGCAACGACGCTGGCTGAACTGCCTCAGGACCGGCTGGCCGGCGTTGTGGTGCGCGATGGTGCCGCCAACTCACATGCCGCCATTATGGTACGTGCGCTGGGTATTCCTACCGTTATGGGGGCGGATATCCAGCCGTCGGTACTGCACCGACGCACGCTGGTGGTTGATGGTTACCGCGGTGAACTGCTGGTCGATCCTGAGCCGGTTCTGCTTCAGGAATATCAGCGTCTCATCAGCGAAGAGAATGAATTAAGCAAGCTGGCGGAAGATGACGTTAACCTGCCTGCGCAACTCAAAAGCGGAGAGCGGATCAAAGTCATGCTCAACGCGGGCTTAAGCCCGGAACACGAGGAGAAGCTTGGCAGCCGCATCGACGGCATCGGTTTATACCGCACTGAAATCCCGTTTATGTTGCAAAGTGGTTTCCCCTCCGAAGAGGAGCAGGTGGCGCAGTATCAGGGCATGTTGCAGATGTTTAACGACAAGCCCGTCACCCTGCGTACCCTGGACGTCGGGGCGGATAAACAGCTGCCGTATATGCCGATCAGCGAAGAGAACCCATGCCTGGGCTGGCGCGGGATCCGTATTACGCTCGATCAGCCGGAGATCTTTCTGATCCAGGTGCGCGCCATGCTGCGCGCCAACGCGGCGACGGGAAATCTCAGCATCTTACTGCCGATGGTGACCAGTATTGATGAGATCGACGAAGCGCGGCGCCTGATCGAACGTGCTGGCCGGGAAGTGGAAGAGATGATTGGCTATGCGATCCCTAAACCACGGATCGGTGTCATGCTCGAAGTGCCGTCGATGGTCTTTATGTTGCCGCAGCTGGCTAACCGCGTTGATTTTATCTCTGTCGGTACGAACGACCTGACGCAATATATTCTGGCCGTCGATCGTAACAACACCCGCGTCGCCAGTATTTACGACAGTCTGCATCCGGCGATCATTCGCGCGTTAGCGATGATTGCCCGTGAGGCGGAGCAGTACGGCATTGATTTACGCCTGTGCGGCGAAATGGCCGGGGATTCAATGTGCGTCGCGATCCTGATTGGTCTGGGGTATCGCCACCTGTCGATGAACGGCCGTGCCGTCGCACGCGTGAAGTATTTGTTGCGACATATCGACATCAATGATGCTCGCGAGCTGGCTGAGCGCAGTCTTGAAGCGCAGCTGTCCGCGGAGGTACGGCACCAGGTGGCGGCGTTTATGGAACGACGCGGTATGGGTGGCCTGATTCGCGGCGGCCGCTAATCCTCTTACTCCCTCTCCCTGTGGTGAGAGGGCACCAGTGCGGATAAAACCCTATACACATCTTTTACATCTCTGGCGCATCCTCCAGGCCCGCCTTATGCTATGATTCGCAACTTTGGAGCCTCTGCTTAAGGCAGAATCGCATTTCTACCGCTGTCCACTTTCAGCGGAATAACAACATCTTGTGGTGACAGATGAACAGTGGTTATCTGCATTTTCCGGAATTTGATCCGGTCATTTTCTCATTAGGACCTGTTTCGCTTCACTGGTACGGTTTGATGTACCTGGTGGGCTTCATTTTTGCCATGTGGCTTGCTGGTCGTCGCGCCAGCCGTCCTGGCAGCGGCTGGACCAAAAACGAAGTGGAAAACCTGCTGTACGCGGGCTTCCTCGGCGTGTTCCTCGGTGGCCGTATTGGGTATGTGCTGTTCTATAACCTCCCGGTCTTCCTGAACGATCCCCTCTACCTGTTCCGCGTCTGGGACGGCGGCATGTCCTTCCACGGCGGCCTGATTGGGGTGATCCTGGTGATGGTGATTTTTGCCAAACGCACCAAACGCAACTTCTTCCAGGTATCAGATTTTATCGCACCACTGATCCCATTTGGGCTGGGGGCTGGCCGTCTGGGCAACTTTATCAACGGTGAGCTGTGGGGGCGTGTTGACCCGAGCGTCTCTTTCACCATGCTGTTCCCCGGCTCGCGTGCAGAAGACATGGCGTTGCTGCCGTCGCATCCAGAGTGGCAATCCATTTTCGATACCTACGGCGTGCTGCCGCGTCATATGTCCCAGCTTTATGAGCTGGCGCTGGAAGGCGTCGTGCTGTTCATCATCCTGAACCTGTTTATTCGCAAACCGCGCCCGATGGGGTCTGTCTCCGGCCTGTTCCTGATTGGCTACGGCGCGTTCCGCATCATTGTTGAATTCTTCCGCCAGCCGGATGCACAGTTCACCGGTGAATGGGTACAGTACATCAGCATGGGGCAGATCCTCTCCATTCCGATGATTGTCGCGGGTGCCATTATGATGATTTGGGCGTATCGTCGTCGTCCACAGCAACAACTTTCCTGAGGAACCATGAAACAGTATCTTGAATTGATGAAAAAAGTGCTCGATGAGGGCACGCCGAAAAACGACCGTACCGGCACCGGTACGCTCTCCATTTTTGGCCACCAGATGCGCTTCAATTTACAGGAAGGCTTCCCTCTGGTGACGACCAAGCGCTGCCATCTGCGCTCGATCATTCATGAACTGCTCTGGTTCCTGCAAGGCGATACCAACGTTGCGTATCTGCACGAAAACAACGTCTCCATCTGGGACGAATGGGCAGATGAAAACGGCAACCTGGGCCCGGTTTACGGCAAGCAGTGGCGCGCATGGCCAACGCCTGATGGCCGCCATATTGACCAGATCACCACCGTGATGAACCAGCTGAAAAACGATCCGGACTCGCGCCGAATCATTGTTTCCGCCTGGAACGTGGGCGAGCTGGACAAAATGGCGCTGGCTCCGTGCCACGCGTTCTTCCAGTTCTACGTCGCTGACGGAAAGCTCTCCTGCCAGCTCTACCAGCGTTCCTGTGACGTGTTCCTCGGCCTGCCGTTTAACATTGCCAGCTATGCGCTGTTAGTCCATATGATGGCGCAGCAGTGTGACCTGGAAGTGGGGGATTTTGTCTGGACCGGTGGGGACACCCATCTCTACAGCAACCATATGGAGCAGACCCATCTCCAGCTGACCCGCGAACCGCGCGCGCTGCCGAAGCTCATCATCAAGCGCAAACCGGCGTCAATCTTTGACTACCGCTTCGATGATTTTGAGATTGAGGGCTACGACCCGCACCCTGGCATCAAAGCGCCCGTCGCTATCTGATGCGGTAAAGCGTGACACAACCGGTGCTATTTAGCGCCGGTTTTTTTTCGTCTTTATCCCGTTTCCCGAGGCGTTATCCAGAAAGCGTGCAACGCGCTGCAACTCGCTTAATACCCTGGATAACGCCTCGTAAAACGCTAATTCGCTGCTCGCCACTTTATCGGCGCATCGCCACACTCCCCGTATGAAAAAAGAGAACGGTTTTACGCTTATCGAAACGCTGGTGGCTGTGTCGCTGGTCGTCATTCTCAGTGCCTCAGGCCTGTACGGCTGGAGCAGTTGGCAGGGGCAGCAGCGGCTGTGGCAAACCGCCAGCCAGGTGCGCGACTACCTGGTGTTTCTGCGCAACCATGCCAACCGGTACAACCGCGAGCACCGCATTACCTTGCAGCAGGTGGGAGAAAGGGCATGCCTAGTGAGTTCTGCCGTAAAAGGCTGTGAGCAGGGCAGCCCCTTTGCACTGATTCCACTCTGGCCAGAAGTCGCGGTCAGCGAGGTAACGCCGTCACTCGGGTTCTATGGATTGAGGGATACGGCATGGGCAGGTCGGATAAGAGTGCAAAGCCGTGCAGGAGAATGGCTGATTATTGTCTCAGATGGAGGGCGCATCAGGATGTGTCAGGTCTCGCAGGGGGGGCAATGTTGAAGCGTCAGCAGGGATTTTCCCTTACTGAAGTTCTGATTGCTACGGCCATCAGCAGCCTGTTATTGATCGGCGCATCGCGCTTTTTACCCGGTTTGCAGCGAGCGGTGTTACTGCAATCCGGCCAGCGAGAACAGGAAGAGGAGGTCTGGCAGAGACTGTTTTCCCTCGGCAAACAGCTCCAGCGGGCAGGCTACTGTGCGGGTAACTGCCCGGGACAAGGGTTGTTAACGGGCAGGCAAGGTAGCTGTGTCATTGTGCGATGGGATGCCAACAGTAACGGCAGCTGGGATAACAGTGTATCAGAAAACGACAGCACCGGTTTTCGTCTGGAGTCGGGTGCACTGGAAACCCTGCGTGGTGCAACCTCGTGTGAAGGCAAAGGATGGGAAAAGCTCACGGATCCGGACAGGCTGGTGATCACGCACTTTATGGTGAGAAAAGTTGAACACGCCAGGTTTGCGCCTGAGTTCACTATCGAACTGGCCGCTATCCGCAAGGGCGAGCAGGGGAAGCCTTATCAGGCGGTGTATACGGTCACGGGGTACAACTTGTGAACCGTCAACGTGGTATGTCTTCCCTGGCGCTGGTTCTGCTTTTACTGGTGCTTGGTACCCTGATCCTCACCGGTCTCAACCAGCAACTCACTACGTTTAGTGCGCTCGTTGGCGGAGAAAGCCGTTCATTTCAGCAGCAGGCCGCGGTGCAATCTGCGCTTGAGTGGGGACGCGTTCAGCGTTGGTCATCGGAGCCTCTGGCGCAGTGCAAACAGGCATCAGCGTGGCGAGTGTGTTTACGGCGGCTGAGTGAGACGAATGTGCTGCTGATTGCCGGAGGCAATGACCTGCTGCTCTGGCGCTCAGGAGAGATAATCGACGGTAAAATTCACTTTTCACCCCACGGCTGGAGTGATTTTTGTCCCCTTAAGGAGCGCGCGTTATGCCAGCTACCGTAAACAAAGAGAAAGGATTTAGCATGGTTGAGGTTCTGCTGGCGATGATGCTGCTGGTGATGATCGTAACCGCACTGGCCGGTTATCACAGGGCACTGGCGGCGCGGTTTACCCTGTTTAACCAGTACCGCCAGCTCTGGCATTATGCCTGGAACCAGGCTCAGCTCTCAACGACTGCGCTGCCCGCAGGCTGGCAGGTGAGTCGGGTGCAGACAACGCACTCAGGATGTGTCAGCATCACGGTTACACTTTTTTCGCCTCTGGGGCGGCGCGGTGAGATAACGCGTCTGCATTGCCCTGTTAGCCAGTAGTCGGGAGCGTCTATGTTAAGGGTCTACCACTCAAATCGTCTGGATGTGCTGGAAGCGCTGATGGAATTTATCGTTGAGCGCGAGCGGCTGGACGACCCTTTTGAGCCTGAAATGGTGCTGGTGCAAAGCACCGGTATGGCGCAGTGGCTGCAAATGTCGCTTTCCCGTAAATTTGGCATTGCCGCGAATATTGATTTTCCGCTGCCGGCGAGCTTTATCTGGGAAATGTTTGTTCGCGTATTGCCAGACATTCCCGAGCAGAGCGCCTTCAACAAGCAGAGCATGAGCTGGAAGCTGATGGCGCTGCTGCCGGAAATGCTGCAGCACGATGAATTCGCCATGCTGCGTCACTATCTCAATGACGATACCGATAAGCGCAAGCTGTTCCAGCTGGCGTCCCGTACCGCCGATCTCTACGACCAATATCTGGTTTACCGTGCTGACTGGTTAATTCGCTGGGAAGCGGGTGAGCGGGTTGAAGGGCTACCGGAGGCGCAAATCTGGCAGGCGCCGCTGTGGAAAGCGCTGGTTGAACATACGGAGAAACTGGGCCAGCCTAAGTGGCACCGTGCCAATTTGTACGATCGGTTTATCTCGATACTCGAAAATGCGTCGGAGCGCCCGGCCCGTCTGCCGTCACGCGTCTTTATCTGTGGGATATCCGCATTACCCCCTGTCTATCTGAAGGCGCTGAATGCGCTGGGTAAACATATTGATATTCATATTTTGTTTACCAACCCCTGCCGGCACTATTGGGGGGATATCCTCGATGAACGCTGGCTTTCGCGGCTGGTAACCCGCCAAAGAAAGCGCCTTTTTGAAGAGCGATCCGTCCCTTTGTTTAAAGACGACTCCACCGCCGCGCAGCTTTTCGATGAAGACGGTATTCAGAACCTGCCCAATCCGCTGCTTGCCTCATGGGGGAAGCTGGGACGTGATTACATTCACATGCTCTCTGATATCACTTCATCGGGTGAAGGCGATGTGGATGCTTTTGTCGAGATCGCCCCGGATAACCTGCTGCATAACATTCAGCTCGATATTCTTGATCTGGAAAACCGTGCCGTTATGGGCGTGACGGCGAAAGAGTTTGAACGCAGCGACAGCAAACGGAAGCTGGATGCTGACGATCGTAGTATCACGATCCATGTGTGCCATAGCCCGCAGCGTGAGGTCGAAGTGCTTCACGACCAGTTGCTGGCGATGCTGCAGGACGATCCCGAACTCACGCCGCGTGACATCGTGGTGATGGTGGCAGACATCGATAGCTACAGCCCCTTTATTCAGGCTGTTTTCGGCAGTGCGACAGGGGAGCGATACTTGCCTTACGCTATCTCTGACCGTCGCGCTCGTCAGTCGCATCCCGCCTTGCAGGCCTTTGTTACCCTGCTTTCACTGCCGGATAGCCGCTTCATCTCGGAAGATGTCCTGGCGTTACTGGATGTTCCCGTGCTGGCCGCACGCTTCAACATCAATGAGGAAGGGCTGCGCTACCTTCGCCAGTGGGTGAATGAATCTGGCGTGCGCTGGGGGATTGATGACGACAACGTCCAGGAGTTCGAGCTTCCTCCGACCGGGCAACATACCTGGCGGTTTGGCCTGACGCGTATGCTGCTGGGCTACGCCATGGAAAGCAGCCAGGGCGAGTGGAATGAGGTGCTGCCATACGATGAGTCCAGCGGTTTGATTGCTGAACTGGTGGGGCATTTAGCGTCTCTGCTGATGCAGCTTAACCGCTGGCGTCGTGAGTTAATGCAGCCGCGTCCGCTTGAAGAGTGGCTTCCGGTTTGCAGGGCGTTGCTCAATGATTTCTTCCTGCCAGACAGTGACACCGAAGCGGCGATGGCGCTCATTGAAACGCAGTGGCAGGCTATCGTCGACGAGGGCGTGAATTCCCACTATCACGAGGCGATTCCATTGTCGCTGCTGAGGGATGAATTGACGCAGCGTCTTGACCAGGAGCGAATCAGTCAGCGTTTCCTGGCGGGCCCAATCAATATCTGCACGCTGATGCCAATGCGTTCAATCCCCTTTAAGGTGGTCTGTTTGCTCGGCATGAATGACGGCGTTTATCCTCGCGCCCTGGCGCCGCTGGGGTTCGATTTAATGAGCGCAAATCCAAAGCGGGGTGACCGTAGTCGTCGTGATGATGACCGCTATCTTTTCCTCGAAGCGCTCATCTCTGCCCAGAGTAAGCTCTATATCAGCTATATCGGCCGCTCCATTCAGGATAACAGCGAGCGCTTCCCCTCCGTTCTGGTGCAGGAGTTAGTGGATTATATCGGCCAGAGCCACTATCTGGCGGGTGATGAAGCCCTTAACTGTGATGAAAGCGAACAGCGGGTCAAGGCGCATATCACCTGTGTCCACAGCCGTATGCCGTTTGACCCGATGAACTACGTTGTTAGCGAACAGCAGAGCTATGCCCGCGAGTGGCTACCGGCGGCGAAAAACGAGGGGAGAGCACATACGGATTTCATTCAGACACTTGACCCGCTGCCCATTAACACCCTGACTTTTGAACAGCTTCAACGCTTTTGGGCGCATCCTGTTCGCGCCTTCTTCCAGCAGCGATTGCAGGTCAACTTCCGCTCTGAAGAGAGCGAAATTCCGGATGCAGAGCCTTTTACGCTGGAAGGGCTGGAGCGCTATCAGTTAAATCTGCAACTGCTGAATGCACTGGTTGACGAGGAAGATGCTGACAAGCTTTATCGCCGCTATCGTGCGGCAGGGCAACTGCCTTATGGCGCGTTTGGGGAGATCGTCTGGGAGGCGCAATGCCAGGAGATGAACGCTCTGGCGGAGCGCGTAAGGGAGCAGCGTCAGCCCGGACAAAGTCTCGAAATCGATCTTAGCTGCAATGGCATCCAGCTCACCGGCTGGCTCACTCAGGTTCAGCCTGATGGGCTGCTGCGCTGGCGGCCTTCACTGCTCAGCGTTTCACAGGGATTGCAACTCTGGCTGGAACATCTTGTCTACAGTGCGTTGGGCCATAAAGGCGAAAGCCGGATTTTCGTGCGCAAAGAGGGCGAGTGGCGCTTTCCGCCAATGGAGGCAGAGCAGGCGTTTCGCTACCTCTCTTTGTACATTGAGGGCTATCTCCAGGGAATGAACAAACCCCTGCTGTTATTACCTGAAAGTGGTGGTGCGTGGATAAAAGCCTGTTACGACGCACAGAATGATGCGATGTTAACGGATGAGGCTTCTCTGCATAAAGCGCGCAGTAAATTTATACAGGCCTATGAAGGGAACATGATGGTGCGCGGCGAGGGGGAAGATGTCTGGTATCAGCGCTTATGGCGCACGCTCGAACCAGAGTACTTTGAGGCTATCACGGAAGAGGCAAAGCGCTACCTGTTACCGTTGTTTAAATTTAATCAGTCCTGAGCGCTGTATAAAAATTGCGCAGTATGGGGTGTTCATTTATGATGCACTTCTTATCACGGACTGATGTACCCCCAATAAAGAGATGTTGGCGTGTCCAGCACGCAGTGTGTTAATGATGTTTACCCTAAATAATTCGAGTTGCAGGAAGGCGGCAAGGGTGTGAATCCCCTGGAGCTTACGTAAGTAAGTGACTGGGGTGAACGCACGCAGCCAACGCACATGCAACTTGAAGTATGACGGGGATAGCCGTGATAAAGAGGTCGTAATGCCAGGCAGCACCGTGTTCAAAGCGTTTGTTTTGTTTATCGCCCTTTGGGCTCCCTTCACTCAGGCAGACTCCGGTTGGCAACCCGTTCAGGACACTATCCGTAAGAGCGAAAAAGACACCCGGCAGTATCAGGCGATCCGGCTTGATAACGGCATGACCGTGCTGCTGGTTTCCGATCCGCAGGCGGTGAAATCCCTCTCGGCATTGGTCGTGCCAATTGGATCGCTGGAAGATCCTGAGGCTCATCCGGGGCTGGCGCATTACCTCGAACACATGACGTTAATGGGGTCAAAGAAGTATCCGCAGCCGGATAGCCTGTCCGAATTTCTAAAAATGCATGGCGGCAGCCACAATGCCAGCACGGCACCTTACCGCACGGCCTTTTATCTCGAAGTCGAAAATGACGCGCTGGACGGGGCGGTTGATCGTCTTGCGGATGCTATCGCCGCGCCGCTGCTGGATAAAAAGTACGCCGATCGCGAACGCAATGCGGTGAATGCCGAACTGACGATGGCCCGTACCCGAGACGGTATGCGTATGGCGCAGGTCAGCGCTGAGACGATCAACCCGGCGCACCCAGGTGCACGCTTCTCGGGCGGCAATCTGGAGACGCTCAGCGATAAACCCGGCAGCCCGGTCATTGATGCTCTGCATGCGTTTCGCGACAAATACTACTCAGCCAACCTGATGAAGGCGGTTATTTACAGCAACAAACCGCTGCCTGAACTGGCTGGTTTGGCGGCAAAAACGTTTGGCCGGGTGCCAAATAAAAATATCGACCTGCCCAAGATTGACGTGCCGGTTGTCACGGACGCGCAAAAAGGGATCGTCATCCACTACGTTCCTGCCATGCCCCGCAAGGTGCTGCGCGTTGAGTTCCGCATTGATAACAACACCGCACAGTTTCGCAGCAAAACCGACGAGCTGGTGACCTACCTGATTGGTAACCGCAGTCCGGGAACATTATCCGACTGGCTGCAAAAACAGGGGCTGGTGGAAGGGATTCGCGCCGATTCCGATCCTGTTGTAAACGGCAACAGCGGCGTGCTGGCAATCTCCGCCACCCTGACCGACAAAGGGCAGGCCAACCGTGATGAAGTGGTTGCCGCTATCTTCAGCTACCTCTCTTTGCTGCGTGAGAAAGGCGTCGATAAGCGCTATTTTGATGAACTCGCTCATGTGCTGGATCTCGATTTCCGTTACCCGTCCATCACCCGCGACATGGATTATGTGGAGTGGCTGGCGGATACCATGATCCGCGTGCCGGTGGAACACACCCTCGATGCGGTCAATATTGCCGATCGCTATGATGCGGCGGCGTTAAAAGCGCGCCTGGCGATGATGACCCCGCAGAATGCCCGTATCTGGTACATCAGCCCGAACGAACCGCATAACAAAACCGCCTACTTTGTCGATGCACCTTATCAGGTAGACAAGATCGGCGACCAGACCTTCGCTGCCTGGCAAAAGAAGGCTGGAGAGATTGCGTTGACGTTGCCGGAACTGAACCCTTACATTCCGGATGATTTTACGCTTATCAAAACCACTAAGGATTATCCGCACCCCCAGCTCATTGTCGATGAGCCGACGCTGCGCGTGGTGTATACCCCAAGCCGTTATTTCGCGAGCGAGCCAAAGGTGGATGTCAGCGTGGTGCTGCGTAATCCGAAAGCGATGAATAGTGCCAAAAATCAGGTGATGTTCGCGCTGAATGACTATCTCGCGGGTATCGCGCTCGATCAGCTTAGCAACCAGGCAGCCGTTGGCGGGATCAGCTTCTCCACCAATGCCAACAATGGTTTGATGCTGAATGCAAATGGCTATACCCAGCGTTTGCCTCAGCTGTTCCAGGCACTGCTGGAGGGCTATTTTAGCTATACGCCGACGGAAGAGCAGCTTGAGCAGGCCAAGTCCTGGTATGCGCAGATGATGGATTCTGCGGAAAAGGGCAAAGCCTACGATCAGGCGCTGATGCCAGCGCAAATGCTGTCGCAAATCCCGTATTTCCAGCGTGAAGAACGCCGGGCATTGCTGCCATCTATCTCATTAAAAGAGGTGCTGGCTTACCGTGATGCGCTGAAAACTAACACGCGTCCTGAGTTCCTTATCGTCGGTAACATGAGCGAGGATCAGGCTAAAACGCTGGCAGAGAATGTCCGCACTCAGCTGGGTTCGAAAGGCGACGAGTGGTGTCGTAATCAGGACGTGCTGGTTGAGAAAAAACAGAATGTGATTTTTGAAAAAGCGGGGAGCAGTACCGATTCCGCGCTGGCTGCAGTGTTTGTGCCCACGGGCTATGACGAATTCTCCGGGTCCGCACAGAGCGCGGTGCTGGGGCAGATTATTCAACCGTGGTTCTATAACCAACTGCGCACGGAAGAGCAGCTTGGCTACGCGGTATTTGCTTTCTCGATGAACGTTGGCCGTCAGTGGGGGCTGGGCTTCCTGCTGCAAAGCAGCGATAAACAACCGGCCTATCTCTGGCAGCGCTATCAGGCGTTCTTCCCGCAGGTGGAAGCAAAGCTGCGGGCCATGAAGCCGGAAGAATTTTCCCAGATCCAGCAGGCCGTCATTGCGCAGGTGATGCAGCCGCCGCAGACGCTGGGCGAAGAGGCGTCGCAGCTGAGCAAAGATTTTGATCGCGGTAATATGAAATTTGATTCGCGTGATAAAGTAGTGGCCGAGATAAAACAGCTGACGCCGCAGAAGGTTGCGGACTTCTTCCATCAGGCCGTGATTAAGCCGCAGGGCATCACCATTCTGTCTCAGGTTTCCGGTAGCCAGAACGGGAAAACGGAGTACGTGAATCCGCAAGGCTGGAAAGTCTGGAAGAGCGTCAGCGCGCTGCAGCAATCAATGCCCTGGAGTAAGAAAGAATGACCGATACCGCTGAGTCCCTTGATCCCTTACGTTTACCTCTACAGGGTGAACGATTGATTGAAGCCTCAGCGGGAACGGGAAAAACGTTTACCATTGCCGCGCTCTATCTGCGCCTGCTGTTAGGGCTTGGCGGTAACGCTGCTTTTCCGCGCCCTTTGAGCGTTGAAGAGCTGTTGGTCGTGACCTTTACCGAGGCCGCCACCGCTGAGTTGCGCGGCCGTATTCGTACCAATATTCACGAACTGCGCATCGCCTGCCTGCGCCAGAGTACGGATAACCCTCTCTACGCGAGCCTTCTGGAAGAAATTGCTGATAAGCAGCAGGCCGCCCAGTGGCTGCTCCTTGCGGAACGGCAGATGGACGAAGCGTCCGTCTTCACCATTCACGGGTTTTGCCAGCGCATGCTGAGCCTGAATGCGTTCGAATCCGGCATGCTGTTTGAACAACAACTCATTGAAGATGAATCCGTGCTGCGCTATCAGGCCTGTGCGGATTTCTGGCGTCGCCACTGCTACCCGTTACCGCGCGATATCGCCGAAGCGGTACATGCCTTGTGGAAAGGGCCAGAGGCACTGTTGCGCGCCATCGATCGTTATCTTCAGGGGGAAGCGCCGGTCATCAAATCGCCGCCGCCAGCGGATGAAACCCTGGCCTCACGCCATGAAAAAATCATCGCGCGAATCGCAGACATCAAGCAAAAATGGAATGAATCAGTCGGCGAGATTGAGGCGATCATCGAGAGTTCCGGGATCGACAGACGCAAGTTCAACCGTGGCAACCAGGGGAAATGGATCGAGAAGATCAGCGCATGGGCGCAGGAAGAGACGCGCGGTTATCAGCTTCCGGACGCGCTGGAGAAATTCTCACAGCGTTTCCTGGTTGAGCGGACCAAAGCCGACGGCATTGTGCCTGAACATCCCCTGTTTGTGGCAATTGAAACTCTGCTGGCGGAGCCCCTGACGCTTAACGATCTGATGATCACCCGTGCGATGACGGAAATTCGCGATGCCGTGGCGCGCGAAAAGCGCCGGCGGGGCGAGCTGGGTTTTGATGACATGCTGAGTCGCCTTGATGCGGCGTTGTGCAGCGAAAATGGCGAAGCGCTTGCAGAGGCGATTCGTACTCGCTTCCCGGTCGCAATGATTGACGAGTTTCAGGATACCGATCCTCAGCAGTACCGTATTTTCCGCCGTATCTGGCGCCATCAGCCCGGCACCGCACTGCTGTTAATCGGCGATCCGAAGCAGGCCATTTACGCTTTCCGCGGTGCGGATATTTTCACCTACATGAAAGCCCGCAGTGAGGTTGATGCGCACTATACGCTCGATACCAACTGGCGATCCTCTCCCGGCATGGTGGAAAGCGTTAACGCGCTGTTCAGTCGCATGGATATGGCGTTTATGTTCCGGGAAATCCCGTTTCTGCCGGTCAAATTTGCCCCGAAAAACGATTCGTTGCGCTTCGAATTCAACGGTGAGACGCAGCCCGCCATGCACTTCTGGCTGCTGGACGGCGAAGGCTGTGGCGTCGCCGACTATCAAAATGCCATGGCCCAGTACTGTGCGGCGCAGATTAGGGACTGGCTCAGCGCAGGCGCGCGGGGAGATGCGCTGCTGTGGAAGGGCGATAAACCCGCGCCGGTAAAAGCATCCGATATCACGGTGCTGGTGCGAAGCCGCCAGGAGGCCGCGCTTATTCGCGACGCCCTGACGCTACTGAATATTCCGTCCGTCTATCTTTCCAACCGCGACAGCGTTTTTGAAACGCTGGAAGCCCAGGAGATGCTTTGGCTGCTGCAGGCCGTGCTGGCGCCAGAGCGTGAAAGTACGCTGCGCAGTGCACTGGCGAGTGCGATGCTCGGGCTGAATGCGCGTGATATTGATGTGCTCAACAATGACGAAGCCGCGTGGGATGCCGTGGTAGAAGAGTTTGTTCGCTACCGCGAAAAATGGCAAAAGCGCGGCGTGATGGCGATGGTGCGCGAGCTCATGGCAGAGCGTCACATTGCGGAGAACATGCTCGCAACCGCGGGCGGTGAGCGCCGTCTGACCGATATTCTGCACATCAGCGAATTGCTGCAGGAAGCGGGGACACAGCTGGAGAGCGAGCATGCCCTGGTGCGCTGGCTCGCGCAGCAGATTGCCGACCCGAACAGTAATTCGTCCAGCCAGCAGATGCGCCTTGAGAGTGATAAACACCTGGTGCAAATCGTCACCATTCACAAATCGAAAGGTCTGGAATATCCGCTGGTCTGGCTGCCCTTTATCGCCAATTACCGCGTGCAGGATCAGGCTTTTTACCACGATCGCGAGTCGTTTGAAGCGGTACTCGATCTCAGCAACGCAGAGTCAAGCGTTGAGCTGGCCGAAGCCGAGCGTCTGGCAGAAGATCTGCGTCTGCTTTATGTGGCGCTGACCCGCTCGGTCTGGCACTGCAGCCTGGGCGTTGCGCCGCTGTTTCGTCGCCGGGGCGATAAGAGCGGCGAGAGTGATTTTCATCTGAGTGCGCTGGGAAGGCTTATCCAGCGAGGCGAACCCAAAGATGCTGCCGGTCTGCGCCAGTGCATCGAATCTCTTTGCTCAGAGCATGTTGCCCTGCATATTCCGTCTCAGCCCGACAACAGCCGCTGGCAGACGCCGGAAGAGAGAGCGTCAGAGCTGCATGCCCGCCAGGTTGCCCGCACGATTGCCGACGACTGGCGCGTTACCAGTTACTCCGGTTTACAGCAGCACGGGCAAAGCGTTGCTCAGGATTTGATGCCTAAACTGGACGTAGATGCCGCAGGCGCAGGAAGCGTGCCCGCTGAACCGGTGCTCACACCGCATCAGTTCCCGCGTGGGGCCTCGCCGGGCACGTTTTTACACAGCCTGTTTGAAGAGCTGGATTTTACCCAGCCGGTCTCTGAAGAATGGGTGCTGAAGATGCTCCAGAGCGGCGGCTACGACGCCCAATGGCAGCCGGTTCTCACCGACTGGCTCCGCGCTGTTTTGCACGCGCCGCTCACGACACAGGGGATTTCCCTCAGCCAGCTGACCGCCAAAGATAAACAGGTCGAAATGGAGTTTTATCTCCCCATTGCCAGCCCGCTCAGGGCCGACGCGCTTGACGCGTTGATCCGTGAGTACGATCCGTTATCCGCCGGGTGCCCACCGCTCAACTTCCGCCAGGTTCAGGGGATGCTAAAAGGGTTCATCGACCTGGTTTTCCGCCACGAAGGGCGCTACTACCTGCTGGATTACAAATCGAACTGGCTGGGTGAGAACAGCGAAGCCTATACCCAACAGGCGATGGCCTCAGCGATGCAAATGCATCGCTACGACCTGCAGTATCAGCTCTATACCCTGGCGTTGCACCGGTACCTGCGCCATCGCATGGCCGATTACCGTTACGAAGACCATTTTGGCGGCGTTATTTATCTGTTCCTGCGCGGCGTGGATGCTAACGACCCGCAGTCGGGCGTTTTTAGCACCCGTCCGGATGCGGAGCTGATTGAAAAAATGGATAACCTGTTTGCTGCATGCACAGAGGAGGTGGTATGACGATGCAGGCGCTATTGCTGGAGGCGGTAGAACAACGATTATTGCGCCACCTGGACGTGCAGTTTGCCATGATGGTGGCGGGCGAGGAGCCAGCCGTTATGCTCGCTGCCGCCATTCTGAGTAAGGACGCAGGCGAGGGGCATGTGTGCCTTCCGCTGTCGCGTCTGGCTGTGGATGAGAAAATGCCTCCGGCGCTGCAGTCGTGTTTCGCGCTGCTCGGTGAGGCAGTGGACTGGCAGGCGATATTACTCCGCTCGCCTGCCGTCAGCGCGACCGATACCGGGACGCCACTGATTTTGACCGGCGAGCGTTTGTATCTGAACCGACTCTGGCGTAACGAACTGACGGTGGCGCGCTTCTTCAGCGAGACCAACGCCCCGCTTCCCTGCGATGAAGCGCAGCTCCGGCAAGTGCTGGATACGCTGTTTACCTCTGACGACGCGACTGACTGGCAGAAAGTGGCGGCCGCCGTGGCGTTAACGCGGCGGATCTCGGTGATTTCGGGCGGCCCGGGCACCGGGAAAACAACGACGGTGGCAAAACTGCTTGCCGCGCTGATTCAGTTATCCGGTGAGCAAAAGTGTCGTATTCGTCTGGCGGCTCCCACCGGTAAAGCCGCGGCACGTCTGACGGAGTCATTAGGCGGTGCCCTGCAAAAATTGCCGCTCACAGGGGAACAGCTTGCGCTTTTTCCCAATGAAGCCAGCACGTTGCATCGGTTACTTGGCGCGCAGCCGGGTAGCCAGCGTCTGCGCTACCATGCCGGTAACCCGCTACACCTGGATGTGCTGGTGGTGGATGAAGCGTCGATGATTGACCTGACGATGATGTCGCGGCTGATCGATGCTTTGCCGCCTCATGCGCGGGTCATTTTCCTCGGCGACCGTGACCAGCTAGCGTCCGTGGAAGCCGGGGCCGTGCTGGGTGATATCTGCACCTATGCCAGTCTGGGTTATACCGCGGAACGCGCGGAGGAGTTGGCCCGCCTGACAGGGTGTTCCCTTGCGGCGGAACAGCACTCGGTCGCGGGCGCGCTGCGCGACAGCTTGTGCCTGCTGCAAAAAAGCTACCGTTTCGGCAGCGACTCCGGCATCGGGCAGCTTGCGTCGGCGGTGAACCGGGGAGACCGGCACACGACCTGTGCGGTGTTTGACGGTACCTTTACCGACATTGAGAAAAAATCGCTGCAAAGTGGGGAAGAGTATCAGGCGATGCTGGATGATGCCCTGCTGGGGTATCAACATTTTCTCACCGGCGTACAACAGCAACGTCCGCCGGAGCAGGTGATTGCCGCGTTTGGCGAATATCAGTTGCTCTGCGCGTTGAGGGAGGGACCGTTTGGCGTCAGCGGCCTGAATGACAGGCTGGAACAGCTGCTGGCGCAGAAACGTAAAATCAACCGTACCCTGCACTCGCGCTGGTATGAAGGGCGCCCGGTGATGATTTCCCGCAACGACAGTGCGCTGGGGTTGTTTAATGGCGATATCGGCATTGCACTCGATCGCGGGCAGGGGTTGCGCGTCTGGTTCCAGATGCCGGATGGTAGCGTGAAGTCCTTCCAGCCCAGCCGTTTGCCCGAGCATGAAACTGCATGGGCGATGACGGTGCATAAATCGCAGGGCTCTGAGTTTAACCATGCGGCGTTGATCCTGCCGACGCAGCTTTCACCTGTCGTTACCCGTGAGCTGATCTATACCGCCATCACGCGTGCGCGTCAGCGCCTGTCGCTGTATACCGATGAACGCGTGCTGATGCAGGCCATCGCCACCCGCACGGAACGCCGAAGCGGGCTGGGCGCAATCTTTGAGTCTCTCTGAATGAGGGACGAAATGCAGGCCGGGTAAGCGCAGCGCTTCCCGGCAAGTGGCGTATTATCCCAGGTCGGCCATCAGCACTTTTGAACGGCGCTGATAGTTGTACATCTCTTTCTTCGTTTCCGGCAGGGAATCGATATCCACCGGCGTGAACCCGCGTTCCTGGAACCAGTGAATGCTGCGCGTGGTCAGGACGAACAGCTTGCTCAACCCCATCTGGCGCGCCTGCGCCGCCACGCGCTCTAGCAGCATTTCTCCGCGAGAAGAGCTCCGGTAGTCAGGATGCACAGCCACACAGGCCATTTCACCGATCTTCTCTTCCGGGAACGGATAGAGCGCAGCGCAGGCAATGGTCAGGTTATCGCGCTGAATAATGGTGAATTTGTCGATCTCCATCTCCAGCTGTTCACGGGAACGACGCACCAGAATACCCTGCTGTTCCAGCGGACGGATCAGTTCCAGAATACCGCCGATATCGTTGATGGTCGCGCGGCGTATCTGCTCCGCACTCTCCATGACAATCTGGGTGCCGATGCCATCCCGGGAGAAGAGCTCCTGCAGTAAGGCCCCGTCTTCCTGATAGCTGATCAGGTGGCTACGGCGCACGCCGCTACGGCAGGCCTTCACCGCACCACGCAGAAAACGCACGGTGCCGGAGTGGTAATCTCCTTCGGCCTCCAGCGCTTCCACGCGCGCCTGGGCTTCATTCGGGAAGAGTTCCGGCACAATCACCCCTTCATCGTTAACGACGCCCTGTGAGGAGCAAAACCCAATCATTTTTTCCGCCTTCAGCTTGATAGCCAGCTGGGTGGCAATCTCTTCTGACGTCAGGTTGAAGCTTTCGCCGGTCACGGATACCGCCACCGGGCCCATGAGCACGATGGCACCGCTGTCCAGCTGACGGTGAATGGCCTCTTCATCAATACGACGAATGCGGCCGCTGTGGCAGTAATCCACGCCATCGTCCACGCCGAGGGGCTGGGCGATGATAAAGTTGCCGCTCACGACGTTGATATGCGCCCCCTGCAGCGGCGTGTTGTTCAGACTCATCGACAGGCGAGCCGTAATATCCAGCTGCAGCAGCCCTGCCGCCTGTTTCACCAGTTCCAGGGTTTTCGCATCTGTGACGCGGGTATGTTTGTGATAAATCGGCTCGTGGTGGTGAGCGGCCAGGTTGGCATCGATCTGCGGGCGCGCGCCGTAGACCACCACCAGGCGGATCCCGAGACTGTGCAGCAGGCCTATGTCATTGACGATGCTTGAAAAGTTTTCATGTTCAATGGCTTCGCCACCAAGCATGATGACAAACGTTTTTCCCCGGTGGGCGTTGATATAGGGAACAGAATGGCGGAATCCCTGGACCAGTTCGGTTCTACGTTCCTTCACCATGGCACAACCCTTAATGAATGTTTATTCGTAATTTCTGTATTTTTATTCGATTGTGGCCGCGTGTGCAAGTGCAAATTTTCTGCGACCCACAGAAATGAATAAGTAATCCGTGCGTTAGCAGCGAATTGTTTACCCTTTTATAGATGACAGTTTATGCGTCATTCGTTAAAGTTTTCGGTCAATCTGGACTTTTGTATATCAGTTCGTTTTCTTGCTCGGGAGAAGCATGTCGGGATCCAATTCAGCAATAAGCCGCCGCCGTTTGTTAAAAGGGGCCGGGGCAATGTGGTTGCTTAGCGTCAGCCAGGTCGGCCTTGCCGCCACGAGTCAGGTGGTGGCGGTGCGCGTCTGGCCGTCGTCGACGTACACGCGCGTGACGGTCGAATCCAATCGTGTGCTGAAATATAAGCAATTTGCCCTCAGCAATCCTGAACGTGTGGTAGTGGATCTCGAAGGCGTGAACCTTAACTCCGTGCTTAAGGGGATGGCGGCGCAGATCCGCGGTGACGATCCGTTTATTAAATCGGCGCGCGTCGGGCAGTTTGATCCGCAAACCGTGCGTATGGTGTTTGAGCTTAAACAGAACGTGAAGCCGCAGCTGTTCGCTCTCGCCCCTGTGGCGACGTTTAAAGAGCGTCTGGTGATGGATCTCTACCCAGCCAATGCAACGGATATTCAGGATCCGCTTCTGGCCCTGCTGGAGGATTACAACAAAGGCGATCTGCAACGTCAGGTTCCGCCTGCGCAAAGTGGTCCGCAGCCGGGCAAAGCGGGGCGCGATCGCCCGATTGTGATCATGCTCGATCCTGGCCACGGCGGCGAAGACTCCGGTGCGGTGGGGAAATATCATACGCGGGAGAAAGACGTGGTGCTGCAAATTGCCCGTCGTCTGAAGGCGTTGATTGATAAAGAGGGCAATATGCGCGCCTACATGACGCGCAATGAAGATGTCTTTATCCCCCTGAAAGTTCGCGTGGCGAAAGCGCAGAAGCAGCGTGCGGATCTCTTCGTCTCGATCCACGCAGATGCCTTTACCAGCCGTCAGCCGAGTGGATCGTCAGTGTTTGCGCTCTCAACCAAAGGCGCGACCAGTACCGCGGCGCGTTACCTGGCCGACACTCAGAACGCCTCGGATCTGATCGGTGGCGTGAGCAAAAGCGGTGACCGCTACGTCGACCACACGATGTTCGATATGGTGCAGTCCCTGACCATTAACGACAGCCTGAAGTTTGGTAAAGCGGTGCTGGGCAAGCTGGGTAACATCAATAAGCTGCATAAAAACAGCGTTGAGCAGGCCGGGTTTGCGGTGCTTAAAGCGCCGGATATTCCCTCCATACTGGTCGAAACGGCGTTTATCAGTAACGTTGAAGAGGAGCGTAAGCTCAAGACGGCAAAATTCCAGCAGGAGGTGGCGGAGTCGATTCTGGCGGGGATTCGGGCGTATTTCTCAGACGGGGCGACGCTGGCGCGACGCGGATAGCGCATTCAGCCGGGTGAAACGCCCGGCACATTCACAAACGACAGATACAAAAAAACACCCTTCAGGGTGTTTATTGTTTTTAGAAGTGTTGGTTGCGGGGGCCGGATTTGAACCGACGACCTTCGGGTTATGAG
>NZ_JTLF01000271.1:0-335 GCF_000798855.1 Enterobacter sp. ZOR0014
GACACCCCGACTCGCCACTACGCACACGTAGACTGCCCAGGCCACGCCGACTATGTTAAAAACATGATCACCGGTGCTGCGCAGATGGACGGCGCGATCCTGGTTGTTGCTGCGACTGACGGCCCAATGCCTCAGACTCGTGAGCACATCCTGCTGGGTCGTCAGGTAGGCGTTCCTTACATCATCGTGTTCCTGAACAAGTGCGACATGGTTGATGACGAAGAGCTGCTGGAACTGGTAGAGATGGAAGTTCGTGAACTGCTGTCTCAGTACGATTTCCCAGGCGACGACACCCCAATCGTTCGTGGTTCCGCGCTGAAAGCGCTGGAAGGCGA
>NZ_JTLF01000384.1:0-466 GCF_000798855.1 Enterobacter sp. ZOR0014
CGCCAAAGCATATGCGCAATATGTCCCATTTCACATTTCGGACATACGGACACTATCCGCTCTTCCGGCAAAACAATGGCATAAACCTCATAATGGTCATGCTGCCACTCGGCAATCATGTCCACATCATCGCCAGCCTGAACACGGGTAACCCCGACCCAGCCACGAAACGGCTGACCATTAATCATCCCCTGCACATATTCCGCCGGATCATTCGAAGATTCGCTTTCTGCCATCATTGCAGCACCGACGCCAGGACTCCCTGCAACTATCGCTACAGCAGCAACTGCTCCACGCTGGTCCTCTGATATCTTCGGCAGCACACTGGTCCGATAGGCATCGGCGTCGAAATACTCACTGAATTTCTCATAGCGAAACGCTTCCAGTTGCCCTGATATTTTCTTCAGAGGACCATAAGGCGGCAATACCGGCGGAGGGGGAAGCTCCCGCGTCCACGGCCTGCCGT
>NZ_JTLF01000034.1:0-402 GCF_000798855.1 Enterobacter sp. ZOR0014
ACTTTAGGCTTGACAGCTTAGAGCTTTTTTGATATAATAATACATATAGTTAAAGAAAGGAGGTAATAAAATGATTTTAATACAATGCGTAACCTGTGGGTCTTCAAGTTTCACTAATGGTAAATGTGATTATTGCGGTAACAAGTACGAAGTAAATGAAGACAAAATATTTTACGGCAATTCGAAAGAAGATGATTCATCATTAGATGAGGATATAACCTTTCAAGAAACTCCTGCTGGTAAATTAATACTAAAAATCATGATCTATACTTTAATATCTATTGTTTGGTTTGCGATAACTGTATTCATTCCACCGCTATTTATAATAACAATTATTTTATTAGTAGTCTATGGGACTTATCGCTTGATAAATAAAAAGAAATAGCTTATAATAAGATGTTC
>NZ_JTLF01000184.1:0-331 GCF_000798855.1 Enterobacter sp. ZOR0014
GAACATAGATTGGTTACGATAGTCCATTACAGGCAAGTATTCAATGTGCTCCAAGCCCTCAATAGTCATACCAACCTTAACCCATGCTGTGCGACCGTCTGTGTGATAATTTAACCCTTGTTCATTTTCATAAACTTTACTGTTAGCTTCAGGATATACTTTTTTAACTTCAGACCATGCATATGCCCAACTAAGATAATCTAAATTATTCTTTTTGCTTTTCTTATCATTTACATTAATAACGCTTAGTTCTTCAAATACACTCATTCGATAACCTCTTCTCTCCAACCTTGGCTTTTAAGCTCTGAGGCTTTTGTCAAATCAGATGTTC
>NZ_JTLF01000097.1:0-612 GCF_000798855.1 Enterobacter sp. ZOR0014
GGGAAGCTCCCGCGTCCACGGCCTGCCGTTCATCACCTCAATCTCCTGCTTTGTACGCAGGTCTGCTAATTTCTCTGGCTTAACAAATCGGGAACATATCTGATGCTGCGCTTCTGAATTCATGAAATATCCTTTATTGCTGCTTCCAGGGCATTATTCTGGTCTGCCACACTGCGCTTGAATGGTGCTGCGCCAAATACGCATTTCTCACACCATATCTGAAGCTCGTCATCAGAAATCCACGTCACCACCACCTGCAAAAAAGTTATGGCCACCATGGCTTCCCAGGTCACTAAAATCGCCAGAACTCTTACTCCAAAATATTTTTTTACCAGTTTGTCGGCTATATATTTACCACCTAATCCGATTATTCTTGATGCTTCCTCTTTACCTTTAACTTCGAAAACAGCACTTATTGCCTCCAGCAGAAGACCGACTGATTTTGTGACAGCGAGGACATCCACAACTGTTTTCAACCCCATCACACCCATCAGGAAAAAACGATTATTCTTAAATTCATCTACTGCTGAAGCTCCATCAGTAAACACCGAAATCGCCGAAGCAAACCCACCCGCTGCCGCCCCAACGCCCTTGACCCATGCTACCGTCAGC
>NZ_JTLF01000386.1:0-23119 GCF_000798855.1 Enterobacter sp. ZOR0014
CGTGGCGCTGGAACGGTGATCAGGCCAGTTGAGGCGGCAGGCAGACGCCGATGCCTCCGATACCGCAGTAGCCGTATGGGTTTTTGTGCAGGTACTGCTGATGATCGTCCTCGGCATAGTAGAACGGTTTCGCGGTGGTGATTTCGGTTGTCACGTCACGCGTATCGCCCGCTTCCCGCATGGCCTGCTGGAAACGCTCAAGGCTGGCGCGGGCGGCAGCATCCTGCTCAGGCGTGAGCGGATAAATGGCCGAGCGGTACTGTGTGCCGTGGTCGTTGCCCTGACGCATACCCTGCGCCGGATCGTGGTTTTCCCAGAAAACCTGCAGAAGCTGCTCGTAGCGAATCACCGCAGGGTCGTACACCACGCGAACCGCTTCCGCATGGCCGGTCTCGCCGGAGCAGACTTCGCGGTAGGTTGGGTTAGGCGTGTAGCCGCCGGTGTAGCCAGCAGCGGTGCTGTATACGCCGGGCAGCTGCCAGAAGAGGCGCTCAACGCCCC
Organism: Enterobacter sp. ZOR0014; assembly: GCF_000798855.1. Classification (NCBI taxonomy): domain Bacteria; kingdom Pseudomonadati; phylum Pseudomonadota; class Gammaproteobacteria; order Enterobacterales; family Enterobacteriaceae; genus Enterobacter; species Enterobacter sp. ZOR0014. Next base: position 502 of record NZ_JTLF01000386.1, read on the forward strand.
AGAAGCAGCCCATGGCGAACAGGGCGATCTCCATTCCATCCGGCACGTTAGTCATCGAATGGCCATTCACGGCGTGTAAGGTCGCCACAGGCATAGGGGTGTTGCGTCCCGGTAATGCATCAGCTTGTGAAACCAGATGCTTTTTGTCGAATAAACTCACGATGGGGCCTCCCGGGGTGCGATGTTTCGGTTAAGGTTGTCACGACGCGTTTAATTGAACACAATAAATGCGCTGAATGAGTCTAGATTTAATCATAAGAAATATTTGGGTGTTACACCCATTTTCAACCCGTGATGTGGGTTTTTGGCTAACAGGCCGTATTTTGCCGCGGAGCGGCACTGCATTTGCTTCCAGGGTGGAAACAGGGATATTCAGGAGAAAACGTGACAAAAATCCGCCAGTTATGTTTGGTCAGTGTGTTGCTGACAAGCGGGGTTGCCAGCGCGGCGAATGTCCGTTTGCAGGTTGAGGGGCTTTCCGGAGCGCTGGAAAAAAACGTGCGTGCGCAGCTGTCGACCATCCAGAGTGATGAGGTGACGCCGGACCGGCGTTTTCGCGCGCGCGTGGATGACGCGATCCGTGAAGGGCTGAAAGCGCTGGGTTATTACGAACCCACCATTGATTTCGATCTCCGTCCGCCGCCAAAGAAGGGGCGTCAGGTGCTTATTGCCCGCGTCTCGGCGGGGGAGCCGGTACGGATTGGTGGCACGAACGTCGTCCTGCGCGGCGGGGCGCGTACCGACCGGGATTACCTGGATCTGCTCAGCACGCGGCCGAAAATCGGCACCGTGCTTAACCATGGCGATTACGACCATTTCAAAAAAGAGCTGACGAGCGTTTCCCTGCGTAAGGGCTACTTTGACAGCCAGTTCAACAAAAGCCAGCTGGGCATCGCGCTGGAGCGACGCCAGGCCTTCTGGGACATCGACTACGACAGCGGGGAGCGCTACCGCTTTGGCGACGTGACGTTTGAAGGTTCGCAAATTCGCGAAGAGTACCTGCAAAACCTCGTGCCGTTTAAAAAAGGCGACTACTACCAGTCGAGCGACCTGGCGGAGCTAAACCGCCGTCTCTCCGCCACCGGCTGGTTTAACTCGGTGGTTGTCGCGCCGGAATTTGATAAGTCTCGCAAAACCAAGGTGTTGCCGCTGCATGGCGTTGTCTCGCCGCGCACCGAGAACACCATTGAGACCGGTGTTGGCTATTCGACCGACGTCGGCCCGCGCGTGAAGGCCACCTGGAAAAAGCCGTGGATGAACTCATACGGCCACAGCCTGACGACCAGCGCCAGTATCTCTGCACCGGAGCAGCAGCTTGATTTCAGCTATAAAATGCCGCTGCTGAAAAATCCGCTTGAGCAGTACTATCTGGTCCAGGGGGGCTTTAAGCGCACCGACCTGAACGATACAGAGTCCGATTCCACCACGCTTGCGGTATCCCGCTACTGGGATCTGTCCAGCGGCTGGCAGCGCGCCATCAACCTGCGCTGGAGCCTGGACCACTTTACCCAGGCCAACGTCACCAACACCACCATGCTGCTCTATCCTGGGGTGATGATCAGCCGCACCCGCTCGCGCGGCGGCCTGATGCCAACCTGGGGGGATTCCCAGCGTTACTCCATCGATTACTCCAACACGATGTGGGGTTCTGACGTGGATTTCTCGGTGATTCAGGCGCAAAACGTCTGGATCCGCACGCTGTATGACAAACACCGCTTTGTCATGCGCGGCAACCTCGGCTGGATTGAAACCGGCGATTTCGACAAAGTCCCGCCGGACCTGCGTTTCTTCGCCGGGGGCGACCGCAGCATCCGCGGCTACAAATACAAATCTATCGCGCCTAAAGACGATGACGGCAAGCTGATCGGGGCCTCCAAGCTGGCCACTGGCTCGCTGGAGTACCAGTACAACGTCAGCGGAAAATGGTGGGGCGCCATGTTCGTTGATGGCGGCGAGGCGGTGAGCGATATCCGCCGCAGCGACTTTAAAACTGGCGCAGGTGTAGGCGTGCGCTGGCAGTCACCGGTCGGGCCCATTAAGCTTGATTTCGCCGTTCCGGTCGGCGACAAAGAAGAACATGGATTACAGTTTTACATCGGTCTGGGGCCTGAATTATGAGTTTATGGAAGAAAATAAGCCTCGGGGTGCTGATTTTTATCGTGCTGCTGCTCGGTACGGTGGCGTTTCTGGTGGGGACGACGACCGGGCTGCATCTGCTGTTTAACGCGGCGAACCGCTGGGTGCCGGGGCTGGAGATAGGTCAGGTGACCGGCGGCTGGCGCGACCTGCATCTGAAGAACATCCGCTATAAGCAGCCGGGCGTGGCGGTGAATGCCGGGGAATTTCACCTCGCGGTGAAGCTGGGCTGTCTGCGTGACAGCAAGCTGTGCGTTAACGATCTGTCGCTAAGAGACGTTAACGTGGCGATAGATTCGAAGAAAATGCCGCCGTCTGCGCCGGTGGAAGAAGAGGATAGCGGCCCGCTGAATCTCTCCACGCCGTACCCGATTGCGCTCTATCGGGTGGCGCTCGATAACGTCAATATTAAAATCGACGACACCACCGTTTCCGTCATGGATTTCACCTCCGGCCTGCGCTGGCAGGAGAAAAACCTGACCCTGACGCCAACCTCACTGCAGGGCTTGCTGATCGCGCTGCCGAAAGTGGCCGAGGTGGCGCAGGAAGAGATCGTCGAGCCGAAGATCCAGAATCCGCAGCCGGAAGAAAAGCCGCTGGGTGAAACGCTGAAGGATCTCTTCTCGAAGCCTGTTCTGCCGGAAATGACTGACGTTCATCTGCCGCTGAACCTCAATATTGAGGAGTTCAAAGGTGAGCAGCTACGCCTGACCGGCGATACCGACCTAACCGTCTACAACATGCTGCTGAAAGTCAGCAGCATTGACGGCAACATGAAGCTCGACGCGCTGGATATCGACACCAACCAGGGGTCGGTGAATGCGTCTGGTAACGCCCTGCTGCGCGACAACTGGCCGGTGGATATCACGCTGAACAGCGCGCTCAACATCGACCCGCTGAAGGGCGAAAAAGTGAAGGTCAAAGTGGGTGGGGCGCTGCGCGATAAGCTGGACGTCGGGGTCAATCTCTCCGGCCCGGTGGACATGGTTCTGCGCGCGCAGACTCAGCTGGCGGAAGCCGGGCTGCCGCTCAATCTTGAGGTCGTCAGTAAGCAGCTTTACTGGCCGTTCACCGGCGAAAAACAGTTCCAGGCCGATGACCTGAAGCTGAAGCTGAGCGGCAAGATGACTGACTACACGCTCTCGTTCCACACGGCGGTGAAGGGGCAGGGCGTACCGCCCGCGAACATCACGCTGGATGCGAAGGGCAACGAACAACAGGTCAATCTCGACAAGCTGACCGTCGCGGCGCTGGAAGGGAAAACGGAGCTGACCGCGCTGCTCGACTGGCGGCAGGCGATCAGCTGGCGGGGCGAACTGAAGCTGACGGGTATCAACACCGCCAAAGAGGTGCCGGACTGGCCGTCGAAGCTGGACGGGCTGATCAAAACGCGCGGTAGCCTGTACGGCGGTACGTGGCAGATGGACGTGCCGGAGATCAAGCTCACCGGTAACGTGAAGCAGAACAAGGTGAATGTTGAAGGCTCGGTGAAAGGCAACAGCTACCTGCAGTGGGTGATCCCGGGTCTGCACGTCGCGCTGGGGCGCAACACGGCGGATATCAAAGGCGAGCTGGGGGTAAAAGATCTCAATCTTGATGCCACCATCGACGCGCCGAACCTGGATAACGCCCTGCCGGGCCTGGGCGGAACGGCGAAAGGGTTAGTGAAAGTGCGCGGTACGGTCGACGCGCCACAGCTGCTTGCGGATATCACCGCCAATAATCTGCGCTGGCAGGAACTGAGCGTTGCTCGCGTCCGCGTGGAAGGAGATGTGAAATCCACCGATCAGATCGGCGGTAACCTGAACCTGCGCGTGGAGCGCATTTCTCAGCCGGACGTGAACATTAACCTGGTCACCCTGGACGCCAAAGGGAACGAAAAACAGCATGACCTCCAGCTACGCGTGCAGGGTGAGCCGGTTTCCGGGCAGCTTCACCTGACCGGCAGCTTCGACCGCAAAGCGGAGCGCTGGAAAGGGACGCTGGACAATACCCGTTTCAACACGCCGGTGGGGCCGCTGGCGTTGTCACGTTCTCTCTCGCTGGACTACCGTAATGCTGAACAAAAGATCGCTATTGGGCCGCACTGCTGGATCAACCCGAATGCAGAGCTGTGCGTGCCGCAGACCATCGATGCGGGCGCGGCAGGGCACGCGCAGGTAAACCTCAACCGCTTTGATCTGGCGATGCTGAAACCGTTTATGCCGGACACCACGCAGGCCAGCGGCGTCTTCAGCGGGAAAGCCGATGTCGCCTGGGATACGACCAAAGAGGGGCTGCCGCAGGGTAGCGTCACGCTTTCGGGCCGTAACGTGAAGGTGACGCAGGAGGTGAATGATGCGTCGCTCCCGGTGGCATTCGATACCCTCAACCTGAGCGCAGACCTGCATAACAACCGTGCTGAGCTGGGGTGGCTGATCCGTCTTACTAACAACGGTCAGCTTGACGGACAGGTACAAATTACCGATCCGCAAGGACGGCGTAATCTGGGCGGCAACGTCAATATCCGTAACTTCAACCTGGCGATGGTGAACCCGATATTCGCCCGCGGGGAGAAAGCCGAGGGTATGCTGAACGCCAACCTGCGTCTGGGCGGCAACGCGCAAAGCCCGCAGCTATTCGGTCAGATGCGCCTCAGCGGCGTGGACATCGACGGCAACTTTATGCCGTTTGATATGCAGCCCAGCCAGATTGCGATGAACTTCAACGGCATGAGCTCGACCCTGAGCGGTTCGGTGTTAACGCAGCAGGGGCAAATCAACCTGAGCGGTGACGCGGACTGGAGCCAGCTCGATAACTGGCGTGCCCGCATCGCGGCCAAAGGCAGCAAGGTGCGCATTACCGTACCGCCAATGGTGCGCCTGGATGTCTCGCCGGATGTGGTCTTTGAGGCGACGCCAAGCCTCTTCACCCTGGACGGGCGCGTCGATGTGCCGTGGGCGCGTATTGTGGTTCACGAGGTTCCGGAAAGCGCCGTCGGTGTCTCAAGTGATGAAGTTATGCTCAATGAAAATCTGAAACCTGTCGAACAGAAGAGCGCTGGCATACCGATTAATAGTAACCTTATCGTACACGTGGGGAATAACGTGCGGTTGGATGCGTTTGGGCTGAAGGCGAGGCTCACGGGCGATCTGAAAGTGGCCCAGGATAAACAAGGGCTTGGCCTGAACGGGCAGATCAATATTCCTGAAGGGCGTTTCCATGCCTATGGTCAGGATCTGATTGTGCGTAAGGGCGAGCTGCTGTTCTCCGGTCCACCGGATCAGCCTCTGTTGAACATCGAAGCGATTCGTAACCCTGAAGCGACGGAAAACGACGTCATTGCAGGCGTACGCGTCACCGGCTCTGCCGACGAACCGAAGGCGGAGATCTTCTCTGACCCGGCGATGTCGCAGCAGGAAGCTCTCTCTTACCTGCTGCGTGGACAGGGTCTGGACAGCGGTCAGAGCGACAGTGCGGCGATGACCTCAATGTTAGTCGGCCTGGGGGTTGCACAAAGTGGGCAGGTTGTGGGTAAAATCGGCGAGACGTTCGGCGTAAGCAATCTGGCGCTGGACACCCAGGGCGTGGGTGACTCCTCGCAGGTGGTGGTCAGTGGCTATGTACTGCCGGGTCTGCAGGTAAAATACGGTGTGGGGATCTTTGACTCACTGGCAACACTCACGCTACGCTATCGCCTGATGCCTAAGCTATATCTGGAAGCAGTGTCCGGCGTAGACCAGGCACTTGATCTGCTCTATCAGTTTGAGTTTTAGCAATGCGAATATTTGTCTACGGCAGTTTACGAACCAAGCAAGGCAACAGTCACTGGATGACCAATGCCCTGCTGCTGGGGAATTACAATATCGAAAATTACCAGTTGTACAGCCTGGGCCACTATCCAGGCGCGGTTCCCGGCGAAGGAACAGTACAGGGTGAAGTTTATCGTATTGATAATGCTACACTTGCCGAACTTGATGCCTTGCGCACCAGGGGCGGTGAATACGCTCGCCAGTTGATCCAGACGCCGTACGGAAGTGCGTGGATGTATGTCTACCAGCGTCCGGTCGATGGGTTAACGCGGATTGTAAGCGGTAACTGGTTAGACAGAGACCAGTACTGAAAAACGACAACGCCACCGGAAGGTGGCGTTGTTTTTTGTGCGGCGGCTCGCAGCCCACAGTGAAATTTCCTCCTGCTTTCTTTTTTCCTTCGAGCGTTATTCCTAATCCTTTCATCACTTACGTTATCCGGTGGCGTTCATTGCTGATGAAGGGTAAAACATCATCCGCACCATAATGAGTTATACTATGTATAACTCTGGAGGTGTCGATGCGTATAACCATTAAGAAATGGGGAAACAGTGCCGGTATGGTCATTCCTGGCGTAGTAATGAAAGAACTTGGCCTAAAACCAGGTCAGAGTATGGAGGCTCAGGTGACAAATAATCAGTTAGTGCTCACACCGGTGAGTAAACAGTACTCGCTTGAAGAGTTGTTGGCGCAGTGTGATATGTCAGCCCCGGAAATTAACGAACAAGACGCATGGGGTACGTCAGGTCCCGTAGGTGACGAAGTATGGTGAAGCGACCTTGTTTTGAACGAGGTGATATCGTTCTCGTCGGCTTCGATCCTGCAAATGGTCATGAACAAAAGGGCGCAGGCAGGCCCGCTTTAGTGCTATCCGTTAGCGCGTTCAACCAGCTGGGAATGACGCTGGTTGCGCCTGTTACACAGGGGGGAAATTTTGCCCGCTATGCGGGTTTCAGTGTGCCGCTGTCTTGTGAAGAAGGGAATATTCAGGGCGTCATTCTGGTAAACCAAATCCGAATGATGGATTTGGGCGCGCGTCTGGCAAAACGAATAGGCGTGGCATCAGATGAAACCGTAGAAGATGCGCTTTTAAGGCTACAGGCCATCCTGAGTTAAGCCAGGGCTTATCACTCAGGTATACGGTAGATACAAAAAAGCCCCGACTCGCGGGGCCTTCATTATCAGCGTAAGAATTACTTCTTAGCCGCGCGCTCGAAAGAGGCGATGATTTCTGCTTTCGCCGCTTCTGCGTTGTCCCAGCCGTCAACTTTAACCCACTTGCCTTTTTCGAGGTCTTTGTAGTGCTCGAAGAAGTGAGTGATCTGCGCTTTCAGCAGTTCTGGCAGGTCGTTCACATCTTTAATGTGATCGTACTCTTTGCTCAGCTTGGTGTGCGGTACTGCAACCAGCTTCGCATCTTCACCGGATTCGTCGGTCATTTTCAGCACGCCAACTGGACGGCAGCGAATGACTGCGCCTGGCTGCAGCGGGTATGGCGTTGGGACCAGTACGTCAACCGGGTCACCGTCCAGAGACAGGGTGTGGTTGATGTAACCGTAGTTGCATGGATAGAACATCGCGGTAGACATGAAACGGTCTACGAACAGGGCGCCGCTCTCTTTGTCCACTTCGTATTTGATCGGATCTGCGTTTGCCGGGATTTCGATAACTACGTAGATGTCTTCTGGCAGTTCTTTACCCGCTGGGACGTTGAGTAAGCTCATGTCGGTGTCCTTTAAAATGGATGGTAAACAAGTGGCAGGTATTATAGCCAACTCACGCTGAATGTCTCCGCCTGTTTTCGCATTCTCTCCCCGCCAGCACCTCTTTTCGGACCGATTCCATGACAGAAAAATCCATAAACTCAGCCGCATTTTTAATGGTGAAATGAAAGCGATTACAAACTTGTGATTAACGTTTTATTCACTTTTCCGAAGTGTGATGTAACGCAATTCGTTACATATTTCATTGGCTATAGTCATTTCGCAGAACATCTTTTAACCAACAATAAACACCCCTACGAGGACGCTCATATGTGGAAGCGCTTACTTCTTGTCACAGCAGTTTCGGCAGCCATGTCGTCTATGGCGATGGCCGCCCCTTTAACCGTAGGTTTTTCGCAAGTTGGCTCTGAATCCGGCTGGCGTGCGGCAGAAACCAACGTTGCGAAAAGCGAGGCTCAGAAACGCGGCATCACGCTGAAAATCGCCGATGGTCAGCAAAAGCAGGAAAACCAGATCAAAGCCGTGCGCTCATTTATTGCTCAGGGCGTGGATGCCATCTTTATCGCGCCAGTGGTGGCGACCGGCTGGGAACCGGTTCTGAAAGAAGCCAAAGATGCTGAGATTCCGGTCTTCCTGCTCGATCGTTCCATCGAGGTTAAAGACAAATCTCTCTATATGACCACCGTGACGGCCAACAACGTGCTTGAAGGGCAATTAATTGGCGACTGGCTGGTAAAACAGGTCGACGGCAAGCCGTGTAACGTCGTTGAACTGCAGGGCACCGTGGGGGCGAGCGTGGCTATCGACCGTAAGAAGGGTTTTGCTGAGGCCATCGCGAAAGCGCCAAACATCAAGATTATCCGCTCTCAGTCCGGCGACTTTACCCGCAGTAAAGGTAAAGAGGTCATGGAGAGCTTCATTAAAGCGGAAAACAACGGCAAGAACATCTGCATGGTTTACGCCCATAACGATGACATGGTGATTGGTGCGATTCAGGCGATTAAAGAAGCGGGCCTGAAGCCGGGCAAAGATATCCTCACCGGCTCTATCGACGGTGTGCCGGATATCTACAAAGCGATGATCGACGGCGAAGCCAACGCCAGCGTAGAACTGACGCCAAATATGGCGGGTCCGGCATTTGATGCGCTGGAGAAATTCAAGAAAGACGGCACGATGCCTGAGAAGGTGACCGTCACCAAGTCCACGCTCTACCTGCCTGACACGGCGAAAGAAGAGTTAGAGAAGAAGAAAAACATGGGCTACTAAGCCAGTGAAATTGCCGGGTGGCGCTGCGCTTGCCCGGCCTACGATACGCTCTTTTGTAGGCCGGATAAGCGTAGCGCCACCCGGCTTGATGTAGGGGGAACCATGACCACTGAACAGCACCAGGAAATCCTCCGCACAGAGGGCTTAAGCAAATTTTTCCCGGGTGTAAAAGCGCTGGATAACGTTGATTTCAGCCTGCGGCGCGGTGAAATTATGGCGCTGCTGGGCGAGAACGGCGCGGGAAAATCGACGCTGATTAAATCTCTGACCGGCGTTTATCACGCCGATCGCGGCACCATCTGGCTGGAAGGCAATGCCATTTCGCCAAAAAATACCGCCCATGCTCAACAGCTTGGGATTGGGACGGTCTACCAGGAAGTGAACCTGCTGCCAAATATGTCGGTGGCGGATAACCTGTTTATTGGTCGTGAACCAAGACGTTTTGGCCTGCTACGGCGCAAAGAGATGGAAGCGCGGGCGACGAAACTGATGGAATCCTACGGCTTCTCCCTCGACGTTCGCGAGCCGCTGAACCGGTTTTCCGTCGCGATGCAGCAGATCGTCGCCATTTGCCGCGCGATCGATCTCTCCGCGAAGGTGCTGATCCTCGACGAACCTACCGCCAGCCTCGATACCCAGGAAGTCGAGATGCTCTTTACCCTGATGCGCCAGCTGCGCGATCAGGGCGTCAGCCTGATCTTCGTCACACACTTCCTCGATCAGGTGTATGAAGTGAGCGATCGCATTACCGTACTGCGTAACGGCAGCTTTGTTGGCTGCCGTGAAACCCGCGAGCTGCCGCAGATTGAGCTGGTCAAAATGATGCTGGGCCGTGAGCTGGAGACCAATGCGCTCCAGCGCGCAGGGCGCACGCTGCTGAGCGAAAAACCGGTGGCCGCGTTCAGCGATTACGGCAAAAAAGGGATCATCTCACCGTTTAACCTCGAAGTGCGCCCCGGCGAAATTGTCGGGCTGGCGGGGCTGCTAGGGTCAGGCCGGACCGAAACCGCCGAGGTGATCTTCGGCATCAAGCCTGCGGACAGCGGTACCGCGTTGATCAAAGGTAAACCGCAAACCCTGCGATCGCCGCATCAGGCCTCCTGTCTGGGAGTGGGGTTCTGCCCGGAAGACAGGAAAACGGACGGCATTATTGCCGCCGCCTCGGTGCGGGAAAATATCATTCTGGCGCTACAGGCGCAGCGCGGATGGCTGCGTCCAATTCCGCGTAAAGAGCAAAACGCCATTGCCGAGCGCTTTATTCGCCAGCTGGGTATTCGTACGCCGAGCGCGGAACAGCCGATCGAATTTCTCTCCGGCGGTAACCAGCAGAAAGTGCTGCTGTCACGCTGGCTGCTGACCAAACCGCAGTTCCTGATCCTGGATGAACCCACGCGCGGCATTGACGTTGGCGCGCACGCCGAAATTATCCGGCTTATCGAAACGCTGTGTGCCGACGGGCTGGCGCTGCTGGTCATTTCGTCCGAGCTGGAAGAGCTGGTGGGGTATGCCGATCGCGTGATCATCATGCGCGATCGCAAACAGGTGGCTGAGATCCCGCTGGATAAGCTGTCCGTTCCGGCGATCATGAATGCCATCGCGGCATAAGGAGTGAATTGTGATGTCCCGTTCGCTTTCGCAAACCGGTGAGTCAAAGCGCCGCTTTAACTGGCCAACCGGCACGCCGCAAATCGCAGCGCTGCTGCTGGTGTTACTGGTGGATAGCCTTGTCGCACCGCATTTCTTCCAGATTATTGTTCAGGATGGTCGCCTGTTTGGCAGCCCGATCGATATTTTAAACCGTGCCGCGCCCGTCGCGCTGCTGGCGATTGGTATGACGCTGGTGATAGCCACCGGCGGGATTGACCTCTCCGTCGGCGCAGTGATGGCTATTGCCGGGGCTACCGCAGCCTCCATGACCGTGGCGGGCCATAGCCTGCCGGTGGTACTGCTGGCGGCATTGGGAACCGGCGTGCTGGCCGGACTGTGGAACGGCATTCTGGTGGCGGTACTAAAAATTCAGCCTTTCGTCGCCACCCTTATTTTGATGGTGGCCGGGCGCGGGGTGGCGCAGCTGATCACCTCCGGACAGATAGTCACCTTTAACTCCCCGAGTCTGGCGTGGATCGGCAGCGGCAATTTCCTGTTCTTTCCAACACCGGTGATCGTGGCTCTGGTTACATTAGTGGTGTTCTGGCTTTTCACCCGCAAAACAGCGCTCGGCATGTTTATTGAAGCGGTGGGGATCAACATTCGTGCGGCACGAAATGCCGGGGTCAATACGCGGCTGATGGTGATGCTGACCTACGTGCTGAGCGGCGTTTGCGCCGCCATTGCCGGGGTGATTGTCGCGGCCGATATCCGCGGGGCCGATGCCAACAATGCCGGGCTCTGGCTGGAGCTGGATGCCATCCTCGCGGTGGTGATTGGCGGCGGATCGTTGATGGGCGGGCGCTTTAACCTGCTGCTCTCGGTCATTGGCGCGCTGATCATTCAGGGCATGAACACCGGGATCCTGCTCTCCGGTTTTCAGCCGGAACTCAACCAGGTGGTAAAAGCGGTGGTCGTACTCTGCGTGCTGATCGTTCAGTCACCGCGCTTTGTCAGCATCATTAAGGGGATCCGTGGCCATGATAAAACGTAATTTACCGTTAATGATCACGCTGGGCGTGTTTGTGCTGGGGTATCTCTACTGTCTGACCCAGTTCCCCGGTTTTGCCTCAACGCGCGTGATTTGCAACATCCTGACCGATAACGCCTTTTTAGGCATCATCGCCGTCGGGATGACCTTTGTGATCCTCTCCGGCGGGATCGATCTCTCCGTTGGCTCGGTGATCGCGTTTACCGGCGTGTTCCTCGCCAAAGCGATCGGTTTCTGGGGGATCTCCCCTCTGGTAGCGTTTCCGCTGGTGCTGGCGATGGGCTGTGCGTTTGGCGCCTTTATGGGGCTACTGATCGACGCGCTAAAAATTCCCGCTTTTATTATTACCCTCGCCGGGATGTTCTTCCTGCGCGGCGTAAGTTACCTGGTATCGGAAGAGTCCATCCCGATTAACCACCCGGTGTACGACACGCTCTCCAGCCTGGCGTGGAAAATCCCCGGCGGTGGTCGTCTGAGCGCGATGGGGTTATTGATGCTGGGCGTGGTAGTGGTAGGTATCTTCCTTGCCCACCGTACCCGGTTCGGTAATCAGGTTTACGCCATTGGCGGGAACGCCACGTCGGCAAACCTGATGGGGATCTCGACCCGCAGCACGACCATCCGCATCTATATGCTCTCAACCGGCCTGGCAACGCTGGCGGGTATTGTCTTCTCGGTGTATACCCAGGCGGGCTATGCCCTTGCAGGCGTAGGCGTGGAGCTGGACGCGATTGCCTCTGTGGTCATTGGCGGCACGCTGCTCAGCGGCGGAGTGGGGACGGTGCTGGGAACGCTGTTCGGCGTAGCGATCCAGGGGCTGATCCAGACCTATATCAACTTTGACGGCACGCTCAGTTCCTGGTGGACCAAGATCGCCATCGGCATTCTGCTGTTTATATTTATTGCCCTGCAGCGCGGTCTGACGGTGCTCTGGGAGAACCGTCAAAGCTCGCCTGTTACTCGCGTAAACACCTCGGTAACAGAGCGATAACACGCTGAATTTGCTTAAAGTCTAAACATTTTCCGGTAGCGGCCGATAACCTTTTTTTCTGTCCAGAAATATCTCGCTACCGGAAATAATATCATGCTTAAAACGCTATCGATTCGTACCGGCTTGCTCTCTTTACTGGCCGTTATGACCCTTCTGCTGCTGATTGTCAGCGGCATTGGCATTTATGCCCTCACACAGAGTTCTTCTTCACTGCAGCGCATTAATCACCTTCAGGGTGAGCAGATGGTGCAGCTAAATACCGGCTATACGCTGATTCTGCGCGCGCGCAATGAGGCGGGCCAGGCCGTCCGGATGATGGAAATCGGCATGCTCGATGATGCGGCCAAATCGGTCAAAAACATCAATCAGGAAATCGCCGTGGCTCAGAAAACGCTGAAAGGCGTGATCGACGGCGGCGTGGCTGACGAGCAGGGGCAAAAGTTGCTGGATAACGTGGCAACCAGTCTGGCGACGTATAACCAGCAGGGCATCAACCCGATGCTAAAAACCCTGAATGACCAGAGCGCGGACAGTTATTACGACCTGCTGGAGAATACGCTGATCCCCGTGGCGAAGCAGTTTGATAACGATATGCAGGCGTTTCAGACATGGAGCGAAGCGCGAGGGAAGGCGGAAGTCACTGCCGTACAGGCGAGCAAAACCCGCGTGCTGATCCTGATTATTGTCGCCGCGCTGCTGACGGCTGGCATCATCGTGCTTGCCTGGCTGGTGCTGCGCCATATGCTGCTTAAGCCGCTCTCTGCTTCCATTGCTCAGCTGGAGAATGTGGCGGCGGGCGATTTAACCCACACGCTGAATGCCCCGGCGAGCCAGGAATTTAACCGCCTTAACGCGGCGATAGAGGTGATGCGTCAGTCGCTGATGCACTCGGTGATGCGGGTACGCGATGCCAGCTCGCAAATCGACACCGGCAGCCGTGAGCTGACGGCGGGCAACCGGGATCTTGCCGAGCGTACAGAATCCACCGCCACCTCGCTGGAGCAGACCGCTGCCAGTATGGAACAGATTACCGCCACGGTGAAACTCAACGCCGATAATGCCGAGCAGGCGCACCAGCTGGCGAAATCGGTTTCTGATACCGCCGATCACGGCAGCGAAATGGTCTGCTACGTGATTGAAAAAATGCGTGATATCTCCGGCAGTTCAGCGCGTATTGCTGACATCCTGAGCGTGATCGATGGCATTGCCTTCCAGACCAATATTCTGGCCCTTAACGCCTCCGTGGAAGCGGCGCGCGCGGGCGAGCAGGGGCGCGGGTTCGCCGTCGTGGCGGGTGAAGTGCGTAACCTTGCCAGCCGCAGCGCCGACGCGGCGAAAGAGATCCGATCCCTTATCAGCGATTCGCAGACCCACGTTAACGAGGGCAGCGAGCTGGCCCAGCAGGCGGGTGAAACGATGGATGAGATTGCCACCGAAGTGCTGCGCATGACCAAATTGATGCGCGAGATTGCGACCGCGTCTCAGGAGCAGAGCCGCGGTATTGAGCAGGTGAATATTGCTGTGAATCAGATGGACGAAACGGCGCAGCAGAATGCGGCGCTGGTGCAGCAATCCTCCGCCGCGACCCGCTCTCTGGAAGAGCAGTCGCGTCAGCTGATGGAGGCCATGTCATCATTTAAATTAACGGCTCAGACTGCGGCATAATATTTCCCAACCCCGGTACGTTCTGTGCCGGGGATTTATTTCGCCCTGAATTAATGGCCGCAATATTATCGTGAATATCGCCCATTAATATTTCCAGTGAGTGGGTTAACGCTAACGCTTTTTCAGTTGGCTCAAGGTATAAACCCTTGCGGAAAAATAATGGCTCATCAAACAGTTGATTAAAACGCTTCAGGGCCAGGCTCACCGCAGGACGTGACATCTCCAGGCGCACTGAGGCCTTTGCCATGCTGCCGCAGCGGACGACTTCAATAAATACAGGAATAAGGTTTAAATCAATGCCGGTATTCGCCCGGGAATAATTTTTCATTGCGATGCTGCTCCACGAAATATCTGTCAAACTGTTATGGAAATAATGCAGGAGCAATGGCGAATATAAAAGCGTGTTTTTTATAAACACTTATACGGTAAAAGATATAAATGTGTTGGGGAGCCAGACGGGCTCCCCGGGAGTGAGAGATTACGCGTCCGGATACTCGCGGATAAAGCGCTCAACGTCTTCAACCATGTGGTTGTTGCCGACGAAGAAGGAACGACGCTGGTGGAGGCTTTCCGGCACGATGTCCAGAATACGCTCTTTACCGTCGCTCGCCTTGCCGCCCGCCTGTTCAGCCAGGAACGCCATTGGGTTGCACTCGTACAGCAGGCGCAGCTTTCCGTCAGGGTGGCTGGCGGTACTTGGGTAGAGGTAGATACCGCCTTTCAGCAGGTTACGGTGGAAATCCGCGACCAGCGAGCCAATATAGCGGGAGGTGTACGGGCGCTGAGTCGCTTTATCTTCTTCCTGACAGAATTTGATGTACTTCTTCACGCCGTTCGGGAATCGGATGTAGTTGCCTTCGTTGATGGAGTAGGTGTTGCCCTTCTCCGGGAAGCGCATACGCTCCTGGCTCAGACAGAAGACGCCCAGCGATGGATCATAGGTAAAGGCGTGAACGCCACACCCGGTGGTGTACACCAGCATGGTGGAGGAGCCATAGACGACGTAACCGGCAGCCACCTGATTACTGCCAGGCTGCAGGAAATCTTCCTCGGTCACCGGCGTGCCAACAGGCGTGACGCGGCGGTAGATGGAGAAAATGGTACCGACAGAAACGTTAACGTCAATGTTGGAGGAACCGTCGAGCGGATCCATCAGTACAACGTATTTCGCGTGTTCACACCCTTCGAAAACAACAATTTCATCTTCTTCTTCGGAGGCGATACCCGCAACGATGTCGCGCGCGCGCAGTGCAGCTTTCAGTTTTTCATTTGCGAACAGATCGAGTTTCTGTTGAACCTCGCCCTGAACGTTCTCGGCACCGCTGGCACCCAGGATATCGACCAGACCGGCCTTGTTGATATCACGATGGATGATCTTAGCGCCCAGCTTTATTGCCGACAGCAAAGCAGTGAGTTCACCCGTAGCATGAGAGAACTCGTGCTGCTTTTCGACAATAAATTCACCTAACGTTTTCATAACACTTTCCCTGCATCTTTGTGAGTAGAGCGATTGTATGTTCACTAAAACGACTAAAGCCCAACAATCTTAACAAATATTCAAATAGTAGCGCAGAGGTGAATCGCGCCAGCAACATACGGATTTACCTGAAATGCGTTTCACAGCCGCTAACATGTGAGTAAAATGTGCGCCACATTGAAGAAGGATAGTGACGTATGCGCATTCATATATTGGGGATTTGTGGCACTTTCATGGGCGGGCTGGCAATGCTGGCGCGCTCGCTGGGCCATGAAGTGACAGGTTCGGACGCCAATGTGTATCCGCCGATGAGCACGCTTCTGGAGAAGCAGGGTATCTCTCTGATTCAGGGCTACGATGCCAGCCAGCTGGATCCCGAGCCGGATCTGGTCATTATTGGCAATGCCATGACCCGCGGCAATCCGTGCGTTGAAGCGGTGCTGGAGCGCAATATTCCATTCATGTCCGGCCCGCAATGGCTGCATGATTTCGTCCTGCGTGACCGCTGGGTGGTTGCCGTTGCGGGTACCCACGGCAAAACCACCACCGCCGGCATGGCGACCTGGATCCTCGAAGCCTGTGGCTACAAGCCGGGCTTTGTGATTGGCGGCGTGCCGGGTAACTTCGACGTTTCTGCGCGTCTGGGCGATAGCCCATTCTTTGTCATTGAAGCGGACGAATACGACTGCGCGTTCTTCGACAAACGCTCCAAGTTTGTCCATTACTGCCCGCGCACGCTGATCCTCAACAACCTTGAGTTCGATCACGCGGATATTTTTGACGACCTGAAAGCGATTCAGAAGCAGTTCCACCACCTGGTGCGCATCGTGCCGGGGCAGGGCCGTATCATCCTGCCGGAGAATGACATTAACCTGAAGCAGACTCTGGCGATGGGCTGCTGGAGCGAGCAAGAGCTGGTGGGCGAGCAGGGTCACTGGCAGGCGAAGAAACTCAACGCGGATGCCTCCGAGTGGGAAGTGTTGCTCGACGGCGAAAAAGTGGGTGAGGTGAAGTGGGGCCTGGTGGGCGAACACAACATGCACAACGGCCTGATGGCGATTGCAGCTGCGCGTCATGTCGGCGTTCTGCCTGCGGATGCCGCCAATGCGCTGGGCACGTTTATCAATGCCCGCCGCCGTCTGGAACTGCGCGGTGAAGCGAATGGCGTGACGGTGTATGACGATTTTGCACACCACCCAACGGCTATTCTGGCGACGCTTGCCGCGTTGCGTGGCAAGGTCGGCGGCACCGCGCGCATTCTGGCCGTGCTGGAACCGCGCTCGAACACCATGAAAATGGGCATCTGCAAAGACGATCTGGCCCCGTCGTTAGGCCGTGCCGATGAAGTCTTCCTGCTGCAGCCGCAGCATATTCCGTGGCAGGTGGCGGAAGTGGCCGATGCGTGCATTCAGCCTGCCCACTGGAGTGCGGATGTGGATGCGCTCGCGGATATGGTGGTCAAAGCCGCACAGCCTGGCGACCATATTCTGGTGATGAGCAACGGCGGGTTTGGTGGGATCCATCAGAAGCTGCTGGACGGTCTGGCGAAAAAGGCCGAGGCCGCAGAGTAAAAAAAAGCCCGGTGGCGCTAGCGCTTACCGGGCCTGGATTTTGCACGACCTTGTAGGCCGGATAAGGCGTTTACGCCGCCATCCGGCGCAAAACCGCACAGATTACCCTTCGTTCTCAGACAGCTCGCGCAGATACTGGAAAATCAGACGCGCAGACTTCGGCGGTTTATTCCCTTCTTTCTCTTTCTTCGCGTTGCGGATTAAAGAGCGCAGCTGCTGACGGTCGGCATTCGGCCACAGGTTCAGCACTTCCGGTACCGCATCATCGCCCTGTTCAATCAGACGATCGCGGATCTGCTCCAGCTTATGGAACAGCGCAACCTGCTGGTTGTGGCGGTTTTTCAGTTTATCCAGCGCCTGGCGGATCGGATCTACGTCGCGCTGACGCAGCATTTTCCCGATAAGCTGAAGCTGGCGACGACGGCCTTCTTTTTTGATTTTCTGTGCCAGTTCAATGGCATCACGCAGATCCTGGTCGAGCGGGATTTTGTCCAGCGCGTTTTTACCCAGTTCTACCATTTCTGCGCCAAGCTGTTTTAACTCTTCGGCGTCGCGTTTAATTTCACTTTTACTGACCCAGATGATCTCATCATCTTCGTCTTCGATGTCATCACCGGGAACGTCGTCGAGCCAGTCTTCGGGCTGCTTAGTCATGTCAGGCTCCTTAAAAAAAGAGGCTAATGTTACCAGTTAAGACGCGCACTGAAAAACGGTTCTCTGTTAGACTTCATTTAACTCTCTCTTACAGTATGGCATTTGCGATGAAAGTAACCTCACAAGTTGAAGCGCAGCGTAAGATTCTGGAAGAAGCCGTCTCCACCGCGCTGATGCTTGCTTCAGAAAAATCAGATGGCGCCGAAGTGGCGGTCAGCAAAACCACCGGTATCAGCGTGAGCACCCGCTATGGCGAAGTGGAGAACGTAGAATTCAATAGCGATGGCGCGCTTGGGATCACGGTGTATCACCAGAATCGCAAAGGCAGCGCGTCGTCTACCGATCTCAGCCCGGATGCCATTGCCCGCACGGTGCAGGCGGCGCTGGATATCGCCCGATACACCTCGCCGGATCCTTACGCCGGCGTGGCCGATAAAGAGCTGCTGGCCTTTGACGCGCCGGATCTTGATCTCTTCCACCCGGCAGAAGTCACCCCGGATGAAGCCATCGAGCTGGCCGCGCGTGCCGAGCAGGCTTCCCTGCAGGCCGACAAGCGCATCACCAATACCGAAGGCGGCAGCTTCAACAGCCACTACGGCATCAAAGTTTTCGGCAACAGCCACGGCATGCTGCAGGGCTACTGCTCCACCCGTCACTCGCTCTCCAGCTGCGTCATCGCCGAAGAGAACGGTGACATGGAGCGTGACTACGCCTACACCATTGGCCGCGCGCTGGGGGATTTGCAGTCGCCGGAGTGGGTGGGCAAAGAGTGTGCCGAACGCACGCTGTCTCGCCTGTCGCCGCGTAAACTCTCTACCATGAAAGCCCCGGTGATTTTTGCCAATGAAGTGGCAACCGGTCTGTTTGGTCATCTGGTGGGCGCTATCGCCGGTGGCTCCGTTTACCGTAAATCCACCTTCCTGCTCGACTCGCTGGGCAAGCAGATCCTGCCGGAATGGCTGACCATTGAAGAACACCCGCATCTGCTGAAAGGGCTGGCCTCTACGCCGTTCGACAGCGAAGGGGTGCGCACGGAACGCCGCGATATCGTTAAGGACGGCATTCTGACCCAGTGGCTGCTGACCAACTACTCCGCGCGCAAGCTGGGGCTGAAAAGTACTGGTCACGCGGGCGGCATCCATAACTGGCGTATTGCCGGGCAGGGCCTGAACTTTGAGCAGATGCTGAAAGAGATGGGCACCGGTCTGGTGGTAACCGAACTGATGGGCCAGGGCGTCAGCGGCATCACCGGAGACTATTCTCGCGGGGCGGCGGGCTTCTGGGTCGAAAACGGTGAAATTCAGTATCCGGTGAGCGAAATCACCATCGCCGGCAACCTGAAGGACATGTGGCGCAACATCGTTACGGTCGGTAACGATATTGAAACACGTAGCAATATACAGTGTGGTTCTGTACTGCTGCCCGAGATGAAAATTGCGGGTCAATAAAGATAGCGTTTTGTTAATAATAAAAAAGGAAGTGAGCAATGCGTAAACATCTGTTAGCGATCGTCGCGGCTTCAACGCTGGTTCTTGGCTCTTCTGCGTTTGCTGCCGATCTTGAAGAAGACATGGGCATCCTCGGGCAAAACCTGAAGGTGGTGCAAAAGACGGACAATGCGGCGGAAATGAAAGACGCCCTGACCAAGATGCGTGAAGCGGCGCTGGACGCCCAAAAAGCGACACCGCCGAAGCTGGAAAGCAAAGCGGCTGACAGCGCAGAGATGAAAGACTATCGCCACGGCTTTGACGTGCTGGTCGGCCAGATTGACGGCGCGCTGAAGCTGGCCAACGAAGGCAAAGTCCAAGAAGCTCAGGCGGCGGCCGAGCAGTTCGTGACGACCCGCAACACGTATCACAAGAAATACCGTTAACCGATCGCGCATCGGACCAACACCCAACGGGAGCCAGTGGCTCCCGTTTTTTTTGCGTGGTGATAAGTAAACCCTATCGCCATCACATTTTTGCATGACCACGCCTGAACGTTTTCGTTGCCTCTGCCCGCCTTTGACCGCTGGAATCAGTGATATTCATCACGTAAATGCATTGATTTGACCGCATTCACCGTATTTATGTGGCACAGATCACTGCCGCGGCTTGCCTTTCCACTTCGAAGTGGAAAACAACTCGCTACAAACCCTTCCTCCCCACCGTTAGTTTTATTCCAGAGCCATTAACGGGGTAAGACGAGTGATTAACGGAGCGGTAATGAACGACGTTGGGGAACAGGCGGTGCAAACAGAACAGCTCGCGAACACCATGCTACAGCAGGTCTATGCCCTGCTGGCCCGGCACAACATCATCCCCAACGCAGTACAGGAGCAGATGCTCACCTCCCACGTTCGCGCCATGGCGCACCGGTCCGTGACCGGCGAGCCGCTGCCGGAGGTTGAAGCAGAGCTGTTTGACGAAATTTCACCGGATTCAATGCGGCTTGCCCGTGAAGTGGTGGCGCAGTTTGGCAACCTTCCTGATGAAGAGGCCTGGCTGCTCTCCGTTCACTTTGAAGTCGCGAAAGACAACCTTTAAGGAGCAACACATGGAACAGATTACAGTCGTGATTGGCGATCGCCTGGGTAAAGGTCAGAAAGTGGCGGCCGGGGTGGAAAAAGCAGGTGGACGCGCGGTGGTTGTGCCGGGCATGGCAGCGGATATGAAGCTCGGCGACGTAATGAAAGCGGAAAACGCCACCTTCGGCATCTCCTTCTGCGGCAGCGGCGGCGCGGGCGCGATTACCGCGCAAACCAAGTATGGCTACAAAGCCAAATACGGCATGCGTTCGGTGGATGAAGGCGTCACCGCCATCAACGAAGGCTGCAACGTGCTGGGCTTTGGCTTTATGGACAAAGAAGAGCTGGGCGAGCGTCTGGTGCAGGCGTGGCAGAAGAAACACGGCGCATAAGCATGAAAGAACAGTTCACAACCACGGTGAGAGTGAAGGGGAAGGGCGACGCCAAAGCGCGCGCCTTTGCCGACGCGCTCAACCACGTTCAGGCCGCGGTGATGAAAGCCTCACCGCATATCTTACTGCGTATTGAGCCACAGGATGTGCAGGTCGTTCAGGCGCAAGAAGCGGTGCGTAAAGAAGCGTTTCTGTTCTTCTTTTTGCGCCGGGAAAGACGCACCTACAGCGTGGAGCTGGATGTGACCGTCAACGTGACCGCCATCAATCTCGATCGGGTGGACTTCGTCACGCAACGCTGATTATTCATAAAAGGGCAGACTGATGTTCTTAATTATATTAATAAAATCGCTCATTATCGGCGGCCTGGTAGGCGTCGGTGTTGGGGCCGGGGCTGCACGCATGTTTCATGCGCCTACCACTCAGGGTATGGGCGCGTTTCGTACGTTGGGGGAACTAAACTCCTGCGAAGGGGATCCCGCTTCTCACTTCTCCTTTGGGTTAGGTTTCTTCTTTAACGCCTGGGCCTCTTCCGTGGCCGCGGGTGCTTTCACACAGGACGTTGACCACCGCATCATCCCAAACTGGGGCGCGGCGGCACTGATGATCAAAAACCGTAACGTCGGCGAAACGCTGCACGATCCGCGCAAAATGGCGATTGCCTGTGGCGTGATCGGCATGATCGTCGTGACTTTCCTTAACCTGACGGCCTCCTCCGTACCGGCTGCGCTTCAGGTCACCGCCGTGAAGGTGCTTGTGCCCGCTGCGAACCTGCTGGTCAACACCGTGATGCCGGTGATCTTCTGGCTGGCGGCCATCGACGCCGGTAAAAAATCGGGCTTCTGGGCCACCATCTTTGGCGGCGCGGCACAGCTGATCATGGGTAACGCCGTACCGGGCCTGGTGCTGGGGATCCTGATCGGTAAAGGCGTTGAAGAGAGCGGCTGGAACCACGTCACCAAAGTGATGATGGCGGCGATCGTTCTGCTCTTTGTGCTGAGCGGCTTCTTCCGCGGCTTCGACATGAAGATGATCGAATCCTTCCATCTGACCGTGCCGAACTGGCTCGACATGATCCACAACTCGCTCAGCGGTAAATAACAGGAGCCTCGACATGGAACAGAATAAAGGTTTTTGGTATGCCGACTGGTCGTTCCCGATCTTCGTTGGCCTGCTCTCCTCCGGCGTGTTTGCCGGGACGCACATGTACTACCTCTACGGCATCGGCGCGTTTAACGAAGTGGCCTTTGTGGCGATGCTGAAAGCGGGGATTGATACCGGGGTCTACGGTGCGGTGGCGGCATTCGGCGCAAGCTTCCTGTTCGCCCGCATCATTGAAGGTTCACTGGTGGGTATTCTCGACATCGGCGGTGCGATTCAGACCGGCGTCGGGCTCGGCGTGCCGGCGCTGCTGTTGGGGGCGGGGATCATGTTCCCGGTGACCAACTTTATTGCCTCGCTGATTACCGGCCTGGTGATTGGACTGGCGATTGGCTACGTCATCATCCTGGCGCGTAAGTTCACCATCAACCAGAGCAACTCCACCTACGGGGCTGACGTGATGATGGGCGCGGGTAACGCCTCAGGCCGCTTCCTCGGGCCGTTGATTATCCTCAGCGCCATGACCGCCTCTATTCCTATCGGTGTCGGTTCGCTGGTGGGCGCGCTGCTGTTCTACATCTGGCAGAAGCCGATTACCGGTGGCGCCATCCTCGGTGCAATGATTTTGGGCTGGCTGTTCCCGGTCGCCCTTTAATACCCGCGGGCGCTCAGGCGCCCGCCTTATCAGGAGAACCCCATGTTT